>CAYSOD010000037.1:0-14996 GCA_964432385.1 uncultured Rubrivivax sp. | reverse complement strand
CGAGGCCGTTACCCCGCGCAGTCCGCTAACAGCCTTTACCCGCCCCCCGGACGGACTCCGATGCTGCGCGCGAACTCCGGCCATCGCCGCAGTTCGGCATGGATCTGCGCCGCCAGTGCCTCCGGGCTCCGAATCTCCACGCTGGCGCCCTGCGCGAGGAAGATCTGCCGCAACTCCGTATCCTGTGCCGCGGCCCGTATCCCGGCGGCCAACCGTTCCACCACGGGCGCGGGGGTTCTGGGCGGCGCGACGACAAACATGTTGGTCACCGCCTCAAAGCCTGGAAGTGTCTCCGCCAAGGTCGGCACCTCCGGGGCCGTCTCCAGGCGCTGCGCCGTGGTGACCGCCAGCAGGCGAAGCCTGCCCGCCTGAGCATGCACCAGCGCCGGAGGCAGGCTGATGAAGCAGATGGGCACCTGGCCGCCCACCAGATCGGTGATTGCCGGGCCGCCGCCCTTGTAGGGAATGTGGACCATGTCCACGCCCGCGGCTTGCTTGAAGGCCTCTGCCCCAAGGTGTGCGATGTTGCCTACTCCCGGCGATGCATAGCTGTACTTGCCTGGTGCACCCTTGAGGACCCGCACCAGTTCAGCAACAGACCGTGCCGGAAACGAAGGATGCACCACCACGCAGTACGCGAGTTGTCCCAGCCCCATCACGGGCGTCAAGCTGTGGGGCTCATAACCGAGCTTGTCGTAGACCGCGGGCGCCACCAGGATGGAGGAGTCCGCCATGTAAACGGTCGAGCCGTCGGGTGCAGACGCAGCCAGGGCGCTGGCGGCCAAGGTGCCTCCGGCGCCAGGCTTGTTCTCGACCACGACCGTTTGCTGCAGCACCTGGGCAAGTCGTTTGCCCAGGTGGCGCACCAGGATGTCGCCTCCGCCCCCCGCGGGATAGCCCACGAGCAGGCGCAGTACCGTGCTGCGCGCGCCGGGGTCCTGCGCCCATGCACTGGACGGCAGAGTGACCGCAGCGTCGGCCACCCCCAGGGTGCCGAGCGCTGTCAGCAAGCGGCGTCGGGTCAGGCTCCCCTTTGGACGCGCCGCGTCTGCACCCGTGTTGTCGGGTGATCCATGAATGAGTGGAAGTCGGTGGGTACGGTTCACGGTGCCTCCTTGCAACGGTCAGGACTTTTCAAGCGTTCGCCCCGTGGGGGCGCTGTCCGCAGCGGGAGCGCGTCGAAAACGCACACCACGCTCGTGGGCCAGCGCATCGGTCAAGGCGATCTCCCAGCGCAGGTACTCGCGCACGGCGGCGACCGGGTCAGGCCGGTCCAGTGGGCTGTACCAGATGTCGTCAGGAGTTGTCGTCATGCGCTCCATGCCATGGCCCAGCGGAAGACCCGCCGCTGCCCAGGCCGCATTGCCGCCGGACAGCACCCGCACAGGGGCTGCTGACAAGGACTGGGCCTCCGCGTGTGACAGTTGCGCGTGGCAACCGTCTTCGCTGGTAAGCACCAGCAGCCCGTGCGGGGGCAGTTGACCCAAGACGTCGCGCAGCCGGGACCGCACCGCAAACCAGGCGCCAGGGATGTGTGATGCCGCGAAAGCCTGGCTGCTGGACAGGTCCAGCACGGCAATCGCCTGGCCATCGGAGATCCTGGCGCCGGGCTGCAGACCTTCATGCAGTGCCATCACGGTGATGCAAGGCGGCTGAGGTGACGGCAATGCCAAGGGCCAGTGTGGCGCGGCGGGCCCGCGCACCAAGGCTGCTTCCACGGCAGCGATGCCCCCCTGCAGCACCATGACTTCGGTGCAGCCCATCTGCAGCAGCCAAGCCGCTGTGAGACAGGCGCGTGCTCCCGAGTCGTCACACAACACGATGCGCGCCCCGCGGGTGCCCACGTAAGCATCCAAGGTCTGCACCAACTGACCACCGGGCGCCGATCGCGCGCCTGGCAGGTGGCCAGCCTCGAACTCCTCGGGCGAACGAACGTCAAAGAGGAAGGTCGTGCGGGCAAGATCGGCCTGCAGGTCCGCCAGACCACGCTGGTCGATCAGCCGCACCCCGAAGCGCAGCGCCAGCGCATACACGGCCTCGAGGGCGCGCTGCAGCCCCAGAGGCCCGGCCGGCGGCACCACCTGCCGGTTGCCCCTTGAAAAGGGCCGCCCCTGAAGGTACCAGTCGCCCAGCCCGTTGCGAAGGGTGAACACGGGGTTTTTCACGCCCAGGTCAATGAGCGACTGAGCCGCGATGATGCCTCGCGTGCGCCCAGCGCAGTGGATGACCAGCGCCGTGTCAGGGCGGCGCACCAGATCGAAGATACGGCTCACCAACTCGACTCCAGGGCAGTTGATGCTGCTCGGCAGGCTGGCGCGGTGGTACTCGTCGAAGGGTCGGCAGTCGATCAGCAGCACATCGCGGCCCTGTTCCTGCCAGTCGAGAAGCTGTTGCACTTCGATGGTTGGCGTCCCCTCCAGGCACTCGATGAATTCGCCAAAGGCCTTGCTGGGCACGTTGACGCCCGCATGGACAGGCAGGCCGGCCTGGCGCCAGGCCCGCAGCCCACCGTCGAGCAGGCTGACATCGGTATAGCCCCATTGCCGCAGGCGGGTTGCGGCCCTCAGCGCGAGGTCGTCATCTGGCTCTCCGTCATCCATCAATACCAAGGGTGTGGCCAGCCGCGGTACCAGCGCAGGGACGAGCCTCTCCAGCCGGCTCAGCGGCGCATTGACGGCCCAGAACGGATGGCCCTGATCGAAGCGGCCTTGCTCACGCACGTCAAGCCACGCCCATTCGAGCGGTTCATCCAGCAGAGCGTGCACAGCACGGACCGAGCGCGATGGCACGTTCAAGCTGACTGGACTGGACACGCCATCGGGCAAAGAAACTGACACGGTGTGAGGCTGGCTTCGGGTCAGCGCAGATGAAGTTGCCGCGCATTGTGTTGAACAGTTCGGCTTAAGAGAAATCAATACTTCTTAAGGTTTGATAAAAACGCAGTATGAATTTGAGCTTTCGGCAATTGCAGGCGTTCGTGCTCGGAGCCGACTGCCAGGCTTTTTCGGCCGCAGCCCAGCTCATGGGCATCTCGCAGCCCGGCTACTCCCTCCTGATACGTCAGATGGAAGAGACCCTGGGCTTCCGGCTGTTCGACCGCAGCACACGCCGAGTGGCGCTCACCCCCGCGGCAGCCGAGTGGCTGCCCAGCGCCAGGCGCAGCATTCAGCAGATGCTGGAAGCCCGCCGGCACGCCGACGACGTGAGGCTGGCGCGACGGGGCGCTTTGCGGCTGGGTGTTGTGCCATCGACGGCGTATGGCGTCCTGCCAGCGCTGATGATCACCTTCCGGCAGGCGCATCCCGCAGTGCGCATGGAGCTGCGAGAGGATTCCGCCACCCAACTCGCACAACTGGTGGCGGACGGTCAGGTCGATCTTGGACTGGGCCCTCTGCTCGAACCGGCACCTGAACTCTGTTTCGAGCCTCTTCTGAGCGACGATCTGGTGATGATCGCATCGCAGACGCATCCTCTCGCGCGTCTTCGCAAGGTCACCTGGAAGGCGCTGCTTCAGCATGACTACATCGCGCCTGCCGCACAGGCGGGCGTACGCGTGCAGGCTGACCAGGCCGCCGCTCACGCCGGCATCGCACTGGTGCCCCTTTACGAGGTGAGTTCACTCACCACGCTGCTGGGCTTGGTACATGCCTGCCCGGGCTTTGCCATCCTGCCCCGGCTGCTGGTGGCCGGCCTGAACCAGCAGGATCTGGCCGTGCTGGAGCTGGACCGCCCGCATGTGTCGCGCGAACTCGGCCTGCTGTATTCGCGCGGGACGGCACCGTCCCCCGTGGCACAGGCCTTCGCAGCGACAGCCAGGGCGCATTACCGCCTTGGCAAGACTGGCACCGCTATCGAGCCAGCGCCTCCATCTGCGCGGTCCGCTCCGGCACGACCTCCCGCGCACCGAGCCGGTGATCAAGCCCGCCAGAAGCGCTGATCGCACTGCTCGTGCCCGAGTAGTCCGTCGCCATGCGCCCGTCCCAAACCGCTAGAGTAGCTCAAATCCGAAGTGCAACACCCACATCGCCCGAAGGAGGTTTCGATGATCCGCTGTCTGTTGGTGTTTCTATCTGCGCTCAGCGTGCTTGCGGCTCATGCCCAGGACATCCGAAAGTTCGTGGTCGGATTTCCTCCCGCCAGGTTCACACTGGCGTGCGGTGACACCGTGAACAAGATCGCCGCCGAGTGCGGCGTCAAGACTCTGGTGCTCACCCGCCAGAGTGCGCGCCGTGACGACGCCACGCTGCAGGCCTTGACTTCAGGAGCGCAGCGGGACTTCACGGGCCGACCGATACCGGCGCAAGACCTGGACGAGGTGGTCGTGGGCAACGGGTAAGCGCGCTTTCGCAAAGACCTGCGCAACCCTTCAATCGTCTGCCTTCTCCAGGACGAGCATGAGTTCAGGGGCATAGGTTGATCGATTGGGGAGTACGGGGGTACGGAGACACTCGGGCAGCCTGCGGGCGGCAACGCCTCAGCGCTTAAAGTCCCTCAATACCCGCCCAGGCTGGCGGTCGGTGCGCTTGCCCTCGTGAATCGCGAGTTCTCCATTGACCATCACGTGCACGATACCGCCGGGGTATACGCGCGGCTGCCCGACGCTGAATCGGGCCTCGATCTGTTCCGGATTGAAGACTGAGATATCAGCCCAGTGCCCTGCCTTCACTCGGCCCCGGTCGGCCAGCCCAAGACGGTCTGCGGGCAGGGAGGTGATACGGCGGATGGCCTCCTCAAGGCTCAGCACCTGACGGTCGCGCACGTAGTGCTGCAGGAAGCGTGCGGCCCAACCGTAGCCGCTGAGCGAAAACAGTTGTCCAGCCAGCGGGCCATCGGGTGCTAGCGCTGCAGTGTCAGAGATCACAGCACAAGCACTGTCGCGCATGAAGAGCTCAATCTCACGCTCGCTGAAGCTCTGTGTGGCCCACATCAGCCTGGGCGCGTCGTCGCCCTCTTCAATCAGCATGTCCATCACGGCGTCGTACGGGTCCACTCCGCGCTGGCGGCCGATCTCAGCAAAGTCGGTACCGATCAAGGACCGGTTCGCTCGAGCATTGAGCAGCTTGACCTTGTCCCACTGCCGGGCTTTGACGATCAGCAGCATCGGCGCTGGGTTGTCCTTGACCTTCTGGCGTACGGCTGGATCGGCCAGGCGCTTGAGCGTGTCAGCGGTACCCCCTTCGCGCACCCACTTGGGCAGGATGGCCATCACACTGGTGTTGTTCCAGTCGTGCGGAATCACGTCAAAGCCAATGTCCACGCCCTGCCGGCGCGCGGCAGCAATCAGCTCCAGGGTATGTTCACCGGCGTAGGCCGGCGCGCCATACTTCGTCTGCATGTGGGAGATCTGCAAGCGCGCGCCAGATTGCCGCGCGGCCGAGATCGCCTCGCCAAAGCCCAGGTCGTAGTGCAGATCGCGGTTGCGAACATGGGTCGAGTACAACTTTCCTCGCTCGGCTGCCGCTGCGCACAGCGGTACCAAGTGCTCAGGTGACGACAAAATTCCAGGCCAGTACTCCAATCCACTGGACAGTCCCGCCGCACCTTCGTCCAGCGCCTCTTCGACAAGCCGCTTCATTCTCAAGATGTCTTCCGGCTCGCCGGCATGCAGCACATCGCCGAGCACCGCTCGGTGCACCGTACCATGCCCAACGAAGGCCGCAACGTTCACACCCAACGGTCCTTGAGCCAACGCGTCCAGGTACTCGGCAAAGCTGCGCCATTGGCGGCCCCGAGCGGCGTCGGCCTCATGACCAGCCGACATCTCAACCACATCACCCGGCCATCGCAGCGGCGCACAACTCACGCCGCACTGGCCCACCACTTCAGTGGTGACCCCCTGGTGCACTTGGCTCTGTGCGCGGCCGTCCACCACAAGCGTGAAGTCGGAATGGGTGTGGAGGTCGATGAAACCCGGTGATACCGCGAGGCCAGCAACATCCAGGCGCTGCGCCGCCGTGGCCGCACTCAGATCGCCGACAGCGGCGATACGGCCTTCGCGAACCCCTATGTCTTGGACTTGAGGGGACCCTCCCTCTCCGTTGTAGACGGTGCCGCCGATAAAAAGGGTGTCGAACATGGTCGCGCGTGAAGTTACTTGCCAGGGCCGAAGACCAGGTCGGGCAGCCACACCACAAGCTCCGGCACCGCGACCACGAAGACCATGCCGACGATGTAGGCGAAACAGAACGGGATCACGGCCACCGAAATCTGTTCGACGCTCGCCTTGGCCAATCGGGCGCCGATGAACAGATTGCCGCCCACTGGCGGTGTCAGGAAGCCGATTTCACAGGTCAACACAGTGAAGATGCCGAAGGTGATCGGGTCAATCCCGGCGGCCACCGCTGCTGGCAGCAGCACCGGCGTGAACAGGACGATCTGCGCCAACGATTCCATGAAGGTTCCGATCAGGATAAGGAAAGTGCCCACAACCAGCAAGAACAGCCACTTGTTTTGCACGACCGGCCCCATGAACTCGATGGTTTTCTCTGGCAGGTTGTACAAGGCCAGGACCTGGCCGAAGGCGGTTGTTGGCGTGATCAATACCAGCAGCCCGGCGATGAGGGCCGTGAAGCGCAGGGCCTCAAGGATGGTGGCGGCATGGAGTTCCTTGTAGACGAACAGTCCCACGAACAGCGCATAGGCCACCGCTACGCCAGCAGCCTCGGTGGGTGTGAAAACGCCGGCATAGATGCCCCCCAAGATCACCAACGGAGCCCCCAAGGCCCACTTGCCTTCCCACAAAGCCCGCAGCAGAGGGGCCATCGCAAACGGCGGGCCCCCGCCGCCAAACCCATTGCGCAATGCGATCCACCAGGCAGTCGCCATCAGGATCGCGGTAACCACGATGCCGGGAATGATCCCGGCAAAGAACATGCGTGGAATGGAGACCTCTGCCACCAACGCATAGATCACCATCAGATTGCTGGGAGGGATCAGGCTGCCCAGAGCACCGGCCGATGCGGCCACGGCACCAGAGAAACGCCGGCTGTATCCCTCCTTGATCATGGTCGGGATCGTCACGCTGCCCACGGCGGCGGTGGTAGCCGGGCCGGAGCCGTTGAGCGCGGCAAAAAATGCGCAGGCCATCACCGTGACCAGGCCCAGGCTGCCCTTGTAGGCGCCCACCAAGTTGGTGGCGATCTTGATCAGATGGTTCGCCATACCACCCTTTTCCATCAGGCGGCCAGCCAGCACGAACATCGGGATCGACAGCAATGGAAAGGGCTGGAGCGCGGTGAACGCGGTCTGTGCCAGCATGGTCTGCGGGATGTCGGCCAAGTGCAGCGCAATCGCAACGCTGAACCCGACGACAGCGTAGATCGGCACACCGATGACCATGAGCCCTACAAAGACCAGACAGATGAGTGCCACGTCACTCATTCAGTCCCCCTTGGCACCGTGGGAAGTCCCCCCTGAAGGAGCGAGCGTCCCCAGGGCGACCCTGATTCGCTCATACATCGGGTGCCTCTTCATTCTCCACCGTCGGGAAGCCAGTGCGGCCGCCACGCCACCAGTGGACATAGGCCTCGGCCAACCGGTAGAGCATCAACCCGTTACCAATGACGATGATGGTCTGGAACCACTTCGCGTCGATCTTCATCGATGCGATGATGGTTTGTTGGCGCCACAGCAGTTCCAGATACTCCCAGCCGTAGACCATCATGAAGATGAGAAACGCGGCCCAAACCAGATCAGCCAGGACGCTGATGAGGAGCGCGCCGCGCGTCGGCAGCACCATCACGCTGGCCATCATGCGAACATGGAACTTCTCGTGCACCGCCATCGATGCGCCGAAGTAGACCGCCCAGGTCATGGCAAACATGGCCACGTCTTCAGTCCACACCAGGCCGATGTTCAGCACATAGCGTGAAAACACCTGCAGGCACACACAGGCCGCGATCAACGCGACCAGGATACAGGCCGCCCAATCCTCAAAGGGGCGACCCGCAATGCTCAGACTTTGACGCAATGGCTGGGGGCTCACGACCTCACCGGGCATGCGGCGGCTCTACGCGGCGGCGCGAATCTTGTCGAGCATCGCCTTGAACTCGGGACCGCGCTCCGCCACGAACTTGTCTTGAAGTGGCAGTACGGCGTTGATGAAGCTTCGCTGGTTAGGCCGCGTCGTCTTCATGCCGTTGTCAGCGAGGAACTTACGGACATTCTCGACTTCGGCCTCCACGACGGTCTGCTGGTGACGGCCTGCGTCCTTGGCGCATTGAATGAAGGTGCGCTGCTGCTCGGGCGAAAGCCGGCCCATGAAGCGCGGACTGGCCAGCAGCGGAGCGAAGCCGGCGAAGTGTTCGATGATCGCCAGATGCTTGGAGAACTCATAGAACTTCATCGCCTTGATCACCGAAGTGCCGTTGTCTGAGCCGTCCACGGCTCCAGTCTGCAGTGCCGCCGGGGTCTCGGACCATGCCAGAGGGATCGGCTCGGAGCCGAAGGCGCGAAAGGTCTGAATCATCACCTCGTTCTTTGGTACGCGGACCTTTAGGCCGGCCAGATCCTTGACATCGTTGATAGGCCGCTTGGAGTTGTAAAAGTCGCGATGCGACAGCGCGCCCCAGGTCAGCAGTTGCACGTTCGTGGCCTTCTTCAGGCGGTCAGCCAGTTCATCAGCCACGCCTCCCTCGCGGATCTTGCGTACGTGCGCGGCGCCCTGGAATATGTACGGCAGCACCAGGATGTCCAGCAGCGGGAAGTGCGGCGCAATGTTGTTGCTGCTGATGAAGTAGGCATCTACCGTACCGAGTTGTAACGCCTTGAAGGCGTCGTCTTCGGTGGCGATGGTGGCGCAGCAGCGGATCTTCACGTCGATCGCGTCACCCATGCGTTCCTTGACAAGCTGGGCCAGCTTAGTGGCCAGCACCCCGTAGTCGGACTCGACCGGGGTCGAAAAGCCAAGGTTCAGTGTCCGGGGTGACTGCGCCCGGACGAAGGCTGGCGCCATGACGGAGGTGGCGACGGTGGCGGTGGCGGCACTCAGGACGGATCGGCGGGAAAGACCAGTGGTCATGTCAAGCTACCTCCATAAGACGACGTTGGAACAGACAAGGCGTCCTGGCCCGGACACGCATGCACCTTTGGAACGACGAAGGGCTCCGGAAGGAATGAATCCGTACCGAGGCCCCTTGTTGCTCGTGGATCGTAGCCATTGAGGGTTGGCCGCTGTCAGTCCAGATGTCATGGATTTGTAAGTCCAGAAAGAGCAGGGTTCGCCCCAGGTTCATGCCCGCGACCTGGCGCCTGCTCGCCAGTGAACTGCGCGGCCTGTTCCGGTGGTTTGGCGCCGGCCACTGCTGCCACTCACCCATGGCCTTGAGACCCAGCACCGATACGCCATACGGCAAGGCCTTCTGCTACGCGTCCAGCAGGGCGTGGCCGATCACACCCACGATGGCCTCGCAGTCCGCACGGTTCAAGGTCAAGGGGATGCGCACGTCGCACAGGCCCGCCAGCACGCGGGCGGCCTGGGGCAGGTCTTGCCGCATGTCGGCGTAGCGCCAGCTTTTCCAGTTGCTGGTGAAGCCCACCGGGTCATCGGCGCCAAACCACTTCACATTGACGCCGCCAACAGCTGCCAGGTGGACGAAGTGCCGCATCTGTTCATCCGAGCGTTCGCGCAGCAAAAACTGGATGGAGCTCTGGACATACTGCTCGCGAGCATCCCGTTGGGGCAGGTAGACCCCCGACAACTGCGCCAAGCCTTCGGCGAGCCAGTGGTAGCGTTCGTTCCAGCGCACGCAGCGGTCCTGGAGTGCCTGTCCCATCTGCGGCCGCACGATGGCGGCCACCAGGTTGCTCATGCGCAGGCTGAAGTTGGGGGTCACGTACTTCCAGCGCTCAAACACTTGGTCAGGCGGGCGCACCTGGTGCCCACGCCAGTGCATGTAGCTGCCCGAATGAAGCACAGCCCGGGCCGCGATGTCATCATCATCCGTCACCAGCAGGCCACCCTCTCCGCCATTGGCGTGCTTGTAGCTCTGCAGACTGAAGCAGCCCACAGCGCCAAAGGTGCCGGTGGGCTTGCCCGCCCAGCCCGCGCCCATGGTGTGCGCGCAGTCTTCCACCAGCGCGATACCGTGGCGGGCGCAGATGTCGGCCACACGCGCGGTGTCGGCAATGTGGCCGCGCATGTGCGACAGCAGCAGCACCTTGGCTCCACCCTCGGCCGCCTTGCGCTCGAGGTCGTCCAAGTCGATGGTGAGGTCGTCCGTCACGTCCACCAGCCGCAGCGCTGCTCCGGCATGGGCCACAGCGCCAGGCACGGGGGCCAGCGTGAAGCAGTTGGACAGCACCGTGTCTCCCGGGCCGACATCCAGGCACTTCAGCGCCAGGAACATGGTGGATCCGCAGCTGTTCAGGCCCACGGCGTAGCGGCGGCCCAGGCTGGCGGCGAACTCCGACTCCAGCATCGCGGCTTCGGCCGGCACGCCGCTGGCCTCGCCATAGCGGTGCATCTTGCCGCTGCGCAGCAGCGCAAGGGCCGCCTGCACGCCGGCTTCCGGTATGGGCTCCTGCGCGGTCAGGTCGATCATCATCGGGCCCGGTTCAGTGGCGGTTGCCGTCCAGGGTGCCCAGGTCGAACTGCTCGGTCGGGTAGTACTTGTGCAGCCGCACGTCGCCTGTGCGGGCGTGGCCTTCCATGCCCTCCAGACGGGAAATGCGGGCCGCCACCTGCCCCACCACCCGCGAGGCGCTGCGGTCCAGCCGCTGCCAGGTCACGGTCTTGATGAACTTGCCTACCGACAGACCGCCCGAGTAGCGCGCCGCGCCCTTGGTGGGCAGGATATGGTTGGGGCCGCTGCACTTGTCGCCGTAGGCCACGGTCGTCTCTTCGCCGAGGAACAGCGAGCCGTAGTTGGACAGGCGCTGCAGCCACCAGTCCAGGTCCTGCGCCATCACCTGCAGGTGCTCCGGTGCGTAGCGGTCGCTGACCTGCACCACCTCCTCCTGGGTATCGCACAACACCACCTCAGCGTAGTCCCGCCACGCGGCTGAGGCCGCCTTGCGGGCCAGGTCCGGCAGAGCGTCGATCACGGCCGGTATCCGCTCGATCACCTCCTCGCCGAGTGCGCGCGAGGTGGTGATGAGCCACACGGGCGAGTCCGGGCCGTGTTCGGCCTGGCCGATGAGGTCGGCCGCCACCACTGCCGGGTCCGCCGTCTCGTCGGCGATCACCGCGCTTTCGGTCGGCCCGGCGATGACATCGATGCCCACGCGGCCGAACAACATGCGCTTGGCCTCGGCCACGAAGCGGTTGCCGGGCCCGACGATGATGTCGGCCTCGTGCCCGCTGAACAGGCCGTAGGCCAGCGCTCCCACCGCCTGCACCCCGCCCAGTGCCAGAACGGTGTGCGCTCCGCAGAGTTTCATGGCGTAGAGGATGCCGGGGTGCACGCCGTGGTCGCGCGCGGCCGGCGAGGTGGCCACGATGTGCTTGACACCGGCCACCTGCGCCGTGCCCACGCTCATGATGGCACTGGCAGCGTGTGCGTAGCGGCCCCCGGGCACGTAACAGCCCGCCGTCCCACAAGGGATGAGCCGCTGACCGGCCACCAGGCCCGGCAGCAACTCGGCACTGAACTCGTGCATGGACTCGCGCTGCAGTCGCGCGAAGTCCTGCACTCGGTCGCGTGCGAAACGGATGTCATCCTTGACGCCGGGCGACAGCGCCCGCTCGGCCGCCGCGAAGGCTGCTTCACCCAGCACGATGTCGCCCTGGTAACCATCCATGTCGCGGGCGAATCGGCACACCGCCTCCTCACCACCGGACTTGATCTCGTCCAACATCCGGCGCACGGTCTCGCTGGTGGCCGTGTCAATGGCCTGTACTGGCGGATCGGCCTTCTTGAGGTGGTGGATGGCCATGGGTCAGTTCGTACGGTTGGCAAAGGCCTTGAGAACGGAGTCCCTGTCGACCAGTCTCAGGTACTCGTCAGTGACGTAGGTCTCCCGATCAGGCAGTGCCTCGTCAGCGCGCAGAGATCCCACCCCCTTCATGAAGGCGGCGATGGTGTTCATCGTGCCCTCTGCCCTGGAGGGTTGCGCTCCGCGGTTGAACATCGCCAACTGCGCTGCCAGGTCAAAGGTGGGCCGGGTGTCGAATTCCTTGTTCATCGCCGCTTCGCTGATCTGGACGCCGCCAGCCACATCGTGCTTCTTCATGATGGCCAGTGCTTCCTTGCGGTTGGCGGCGAAGAAGCGGGAGGTCTGCACACCATCGCCTTCTCGCAAGACCAGCCGGCCGACTGCGTGCGCGGGGCGAATCCCGATGCGGGCATTGACCGCACTTCGCTCGGGACCGCTGGCCGCTGCCGATACACCGCGGCCAGGCCGGTGTACAGGCGTGCTGATGCGGGGAACTTGCTCATCGAAAGCAAACGATAGCCAAGGCGGCTCGCACAACGTCAGTCCAGATATGATGAATCTATCAGTCCAGAAAAGGCAGGGTTCTCCCCAAGTTCTTCCCCATGACCAGGCGTCAGCGCACCAGTGAACTGATGTGGCCCCGGCTGTTCCGCCGGTTCGAAGGTGGCTCCCGCACGTTGCAGGGCCAGTTGCGCGACATGCTGGTGCATGCCATGGTCGAGGGCTACCTCTCGCCCGGCGAGGCCTTGCCGTCCAGCCGCCTGCTGGCCAAGTTGCTGGGCTTGTCGCGCAGCACCGTCACGCTGGCTCTTCAGGCTCTGATCGACAAGGGGTTGATTGTCAGCCGTGCACGCAGCTCGCTCATCGTCAGCGACCACTTCAAGACCATGTGGCTCGGCTCTCGGCAGCGGGCCGCCGTGACGCCCGCCCAGTCGGACGACCGCTGGGACGCCCGCCTCAAGATGCGCCCCAGCGCGCAGCGCAACATCCAGAAGCCGGCTGACTGGCAGGCTCAGCCTTATCCTTTCATCTACGGACAGTTCGATCCGACGCTGTTTCCCAATGCCGACTGGCGCGAGTGCGTGCTGGAGTCTCTGCAGTCGCGTGCCCTGCGGCGTTGGGCGCCCGACCACATCGACGCTGACGACAAGGGTCTGGTGGAGCAGATCCACCGCAGGTTGCTGCCCGCCCGGGGCATCTGGGCCGAGGCCGACGAGATCCTGGTGACCACGGGTGCACAGCAGGCCACCTTCATGCTGGCGCAGCTACTGGTGGGGTCTGACACCGTGGTGGGCATGGAAGACCCAGGTTACCCCGACGCCCGCAACAACTTCCAGTTGCGTTCGCGTCATGTCAAGATGCTCAAAGTCGATGACCAGGGTCTGGTGCCGGGTTCCGATCTAAGTTCCTGCAGTTATGTCTACATCACCCCTAGCCACCAGTGCCCCACCACGGTCACCATGCCGCTGGCCCGCCGGCTCGACTTGCTTGCGCGTGCCGAGCGCGAGGACTTCGTGGTGATCGAGGACGATCATGAGAGCGAACTCAATTTCTCGGGCCAGCCCACGCCAGCGCTCAAGAGCCTGGATACCCAGGCCAGGGTGATCTACCTCGGCAGCCTGTCCAAGACCTTGGCGCACGGTCTGCGGCTGGGGTACGTGGTGGCACCTGCGCCCCTGATTCGCGAACTGCGGGCACTGCGCCGGCTGGTGATGCGCCATGTGCCCACGAACAACCAGCATGCTGCCGCTGCGTTCATCGCGCATGGTCACCAGGAAGCCTTCGTGCGGCGCCTCAACGTGGCCTACAGAGAGCGCGCCCAGGCCTTGCGCGATGCCCTGGCGCTCCACGCGCCCCAGATCAAGCCCATCGCGGCGCAGGGGGGCTCGGCGCTGTGGGCGAGTGCGCCTCGTAACGTGGATACGCGAGAGTTGTCGATGCGCCTTTACCGCCAAGGAACGGTGATCGAGCCGGGGGATGTCTTCTTTGGCGGCAAGCGCATACCCAGGCACCACCTGCGCATCGGCTACTCCTCCATCCCCCTGGACCGCATCGAGGCCGGCGTGCGCATCATCGCCCGCGAGGTGGCGGCGATGGGTGCCCATCCCGTCATAGCGGCGGCCATCCGGCGTACCGCAGAACCATGCGCTGAAAGACCGCCCAAGGGGCACTCGTTACCGACCGCCTGATCGACTTCAAAGGCCACGCCGGGCAAGCACACCTTCGCAACGCCGGGCATCGGGTCGCTCGGGCACGCCAACGTGGAGAACTTCGCGCACCTCGCTGCTGGGCCTGGTACATGCCTGCCCGGGCTTTGCCATCCTGCCCCGGCTGCTGGTGGCCGGCCTGAACCAGCAGGATCTGGCCGTGCTGGAGCTGGACCGCCCGCATGTGTCGCGCGAACTCGGCCTGCTGTATTCGCGCGGGACGGCACCGTCCCCCGTGGCACAGGCCTTCGCAGCGACAGCCAGGGCGCATTACCGCCTTGGCAAGACTGGCACCGCTATCGAGCCAGCGCCTCCATCTGCGCGGTCCGCTCCGGCACGAGCCCACAGCTCATCGAAAGGTTGACTTACCCGCCTGCTCAGGGCGCCACGGCAGGCCCCACGTGGCGCCGCATCCAGTCGGCCATCTCCCACAGCACGTGGCCCTGGCTCTCGCGCGCGCTGTAGCCGTGGCCCTCGAAGGGCAGGGACACGTAGCGCACGTTGCCACCGGTGCCCGCCAGGGCCTGGTACAGGCGCTGGCTCTGCAACGGGAAGGTGCCCGGGTTGTCGTCGGACTCGCCGTGGATGAGCAGCACGGGCGCCTTGAAGCGGTCGGCCGCGAGGAAGGGCGAAAGCTTCAGGTAGCTGTTGGGCGCCTCCCAGAGCGTGCGGCGCTCGGCCTGGAACCCGAAGGGCGTGAGCGTGCGGTTGTAGGCGCCGCTGCGGGCGACCCCGGCCTTGAAGAGATCGGTGTGCGCGAGCAGGTTGGCCACCATGAAAGCACCGTAGCTGTGGCCCCCCACCACCACCTTGTCGCGCTGCGTGACGCCGAGCGCCACGGCCTGCTCGACGATGGCGCGCGCATTGGCGCCGATCTGCTCGATGAAGCTGTCGTTCACGGTCTTGGGGTCGCCC
>CAYSOD010000036.1:0-15142 GCA_964432385.1 uncultured Rubrivivax sp. | reverse complement strand
GGCCCCTGCTTGGCGAAGCGCCCGACGCCGCCACCCTGGCCTTCGCCGCCGCCGTGGTGGCGCTGGTGGTGACGGGCACAAGGCGGTAAGACGGAGCAGCCGTTCCTGCGCCACCCAAGTCAGCCCGCACGCCGCCTGTCCATCCACGCCAGCAACTCGCCCACCACACCGCGTGGCATGGCCACGACGGTGAAGACGAACAGGGCGCCCAGGGCCAGCAGCCAGTACGGGCCCAGGGCCTCGGAAAGCCAGGACTCGGCCAGGCGCACCAGCAGGGCGCCCGCGCATGCGGCGACCACCGAGGCGCGGCCACCCACCGCCACCCAGATCAGCACCTCGGCCGACAGCGCAAAGCCAATGAGCGGTGGCGAAGCGAAGTTGAACTGCGTGACGAACAGCGCTCCGGCCAGGCCTGCCACCGCACCGCCTACTGCAAAGGCGCGCGTCTTCTCGCGGGCCACGTCGATGCCCAGGGCCTGCGCGCGCAGCTCGTGGTTGCGGATGGCCAGCAGCACCCTGCCGCGGCGCGAGCGCACAGCCGCCATCAGGCCTGCCGCCACGACCGTAAGGACCCCCAAAAGCAGGTAGTACACCGCCCATTCGTCCGTGACTTCCTCCTGGCCCAGCAACCCAGGCCTGAGCGAGGGCACGCCCATCAGGCCGTTGAGGCCGCCCAGCCAGTCCCAGTTGATGGCGATTCGCTCCACGATGAAGGCCACTGCCAGGGTGACGATCCCAAAGAAGGCCCCGGCCAGGCCGCTGGCCGAGAACAAGAGCAGGCCCAGCAGCGCAGCAGCCAACGCCGCCAGGGCCACCCCCGCGCCGAGCCCCAGCCAGAACGACAGCACCTCCGGAAGCAGGGCCAGCCCAGGCACCTTGCCCAGCGTCACCACACTCATCGCATAGGCCCCGATGCCGAAGAACACCGCCTGCCCCAGGCACAGCAGACCGCAATGCCCCCACACCCAGGCCAGGCTGGCGGCAAACAGCACGTAGCAGAAGTAACGCGCAAACTCGGCCACCTGCCAGGTGGGCAAGACCAGGGGCAGCAGCAGCGCCAGGCCCAGCAATCCAAGGCCCAGGCGACTCTCGGCATCGGCCCTGCGCCAACGAGAAGCCAGCTCACGCAGCCCGCTCACACCCGCCTCCGCGCCCGCGCCATCAGCCCCTGAGGGAAGGCGCGGATGAGCAGGATGGCCACGGTGAACACCACCCCCTGCGCCCACACGGGCGAGAAGAAGGTGGACACCAAGTTGTCGGTCACGCCCACGGCCGTGGCGCCCGCCAGGGGCGCGGCCACGCTGCCCAGGCCGCCCACCAGGATGGACAGGAAAGCCGGCACCAGAAAGCCCAGGCCCATCTGCGGGTCCAGCGACACCAGCGGCGCCATCACGGCGCCCGCCAAGCCCGCGAGGCCCGCGCCGAAGGAAAAGGTCAGCCGGTCCAGGCGCCGCGTGTCGATGCCCAGGCACGCGGCCATGGAGCGGTTGGCGATCACGCTGCGCGCCGACAGCCCCCACTCGGTGCGGAAGAAGCACCAGAAGGTCAGCGCCAGCGTCACCAGCGTCACCGCCATGACGAACAGCCGGTACAAGGGGTAAGGCGAGCCCAGCAGGTCCACGGTGGCCGGCAAGGGGTTGGGCACCGAGTACGAACCCGGCCCGAACAGCAGCACCATGGCCTGTTTGAGGATGAGCGACAGACCCCAGGTCGCCAGGATGGTGTCCAACAACCGGGTGTAGACACGCCGGATGAGCAGTTCCTCCACCACCAGGCCCAGGAGCGCCACCACCAGCGGGGCCAGCAGCATCCCCCAGCCCACGGGCAGCCCGGCCTGGTGGCACAGCAGCACCACATACGCACCGATCATCATGAACTCACCGTGCGCCATGTTGATGACGTTCATGAGCCCGAACACGATGGCCAGGCCCAGGGCCACGAGCATCAGGATGAGCGTGTAGTTCGCCGCATCCAGCACCACCTGAAGCACGCCGCCGGTCATTCAGATCCCCAGGTAGCGCTCGATGAGTTCAGGCCGGGCGCGCAGCTCGGCGCTGGGCAAGGTCTCTATTACCGCGCCCGACTCCACAAAAGCCACGCGGCTGCACAGGCGCAGCACCACGTCCACGTTCTGCTCCACCAACAGCAAGGCCATGCCGGTGGACTGGCACAGCGCATCGAGCGCCCGCACGATCTCGTCGACCACCGAGGGCTGCACGCCTTCCAGTGGCTCGTCCAGCATCAGCAGCGCCGGGCGGGACACGATGGCCCGGCCGATGGCCAGCTGCTGCTGCTGCCCGCCCGACAGCGCGCCAGCCCGGTCCTGCAGTCGCGTGGCCAGCCAAGGGAAGGCTTGCAAGGCGGGTGACAAGTCGCGTGAGCCGCCTGCTCCCAGCGCAAGCAAGCCGGTCATCAGGTTCTGTTCCACCGTGAAGTCGCCAAACAGCTCGCGACCCTGCGGCACGTAGGCCAGCCTCAGACGGGCGATGGCGAAGGTGGGCAGGCGCCTCAAGTCCTGGCCGGAGAACGTCATCGAGCCCGCGTCCACGCGCGTGAGGCCCATCACCGTGCGCAGCAGCGTGGTCTTGCCCGCGCCGTTGCGCCCCAGCAGCCCCACGCGCTCGCCGGGCTGCACCCGCAAGCAGGCGCCGTGCAGCTCGGTGCCCTCGCCGTAGCCGGCCACCACGCCGTCCAGGGCCAGGCCCTGGGTGGGAGCAGGCCGCTCAGGCATGGGCGCCCAGGTAGGCGTCGCGCACTTGCGGCAGACGGCGCACCTCGTCAAAGCTGGCGTCGGCCACCACGCGGCCAGCCAGCATCACCACCACGCGCGCGTTCAGCGCCTGCACGAAGCGCATGTCGTGCTCCACCACCACCACGGCTGTGCCCGCATCCCTCGCCAGTCGGCGCACCAGGGCCGCGGTCGCCATGGTCTCGGCGCCGGTCATGCCGGCCGTGGGTTCGTCCAGCAACAGCAAGCGCGGCGCCTGCGCGAGCAGCATGCCGATCTCCAGCCACTGGCGCGCTCCATGCGGCAAGCGCCCGGCCAGCACGCCCGCACGCTCGCTCAGCTGGATCTGCTCCAGCAGCGTGGCCGTGGCAGGCCGCTGGGGTGAAGGCGCCAAACCGAAACAGGCCACCTCCAGGTTCTCGGCCACCGTCAGGTCTTCGAAGACGCTGGGCACCTGGAACTTGCGCGCCACGCCCAGGCGCGCAATGTGGTGCGGCGCCAGGCCGGTCAGGGCCTGCCCATCCAGCAGCAGCTCGCCGCGGGTGGGCGGCAATTGCCCGGTGATCACGTTGAACAGCGTGGTCTTGCCGCAGCCGTTGGGGCCGATGATGCAGAGTTGCTCACCGGGCGCCACGGCCAGGTCCACCCCATCCAGCGCGCGCACACCGCCAAATTCGCGGGTGACGCCACGAACATTCAGCAAGGCCTCGGAAACGGCGTGATCCATCAAGCCACCGCCGTCAGCGTACTCACACCGCCCGTCGCGCACCGGCGATGCGCCGGGCACGAACGGACGTTCAGGTCGGTGCTCAATGCCCGCCGTGGGTCACTTCTTGCAGCCGGCCTGCGGCGCCAGCGTGCCCATGGCCTCCACCACCGACAGGCCTGCACCCTCGGTCTTGGCCAGATACATGTTGAAGCTGGCGTGGTGGTCGGCCTTGCCGATGGTCATCTTGCCCGTGGGGATGTCCATGGACAGGCCTTCCAACCCGCCCACCAGGGCCTCGCGGTCGATCTTGCCGGCTTTCTTCAGCGCCGCCTCCACCGCCTTGATGGCGTTGTAGTGCGTCATCACGTAGTGCGAGATCGGGGCCTTGTCGCCCGCGCTCTTCTTCACCCGGGCCACGAAGTCGGCCACCTTGGGGTCTTTCAGCGAGGCGGCGAAGGGCACCGTCACCCACATGTTCTGGCCCTTGCCCTCGCCAAAGGCGCCCAGGTAGGTCTCGGCAAAGCCCAGGAAGCCGACGGTCGCGTCCTTCATGAGACCGAAGTCCTCGGCCTGCTTGATGAAGGTGATGCCGTCGGCGCCCGGCAAGGCCTTGAGGATGACCTTGGCGCCGCTGTCCTTGATGCGGCGGATGATGGGTGTGAACTCCTTGGTGCCGAAGGGCACGAACTCCTTGCCCGCCACCTTGCCGCCCATCTTCTTGATCAGGGCCTCGGCCTGCTCGAACATCTTCTGGGGCCATACGTAGTCGGCGCCGAAGAGGTAGAACGAATCGCCGGCGCGCTTCTTCAACTCCGGCAGCAGCTTCTCGAGCTCCTGGTTGGGCACGGTGTTGAAGCTGAAGAGATACCGGTCGCACCCGCCGCCCTCGTAATTGGTGGCGTACAGCAGCGGCGTCTTGCCCTTCTTCACCGCCGGCATCATGGCATCGCGGTTGCTGGAGGTGATGGGGCCGATGAGGGCCAGCACCTGGTCTTTCTGGATCAGCTGCGTGGTGCGCTCCACCGCTGTCTTGGGGTCGGTCTTGTCGTCCTGGTACAGCACCTCCACCTTGCTGCCCAGGATGCCGCCTGCGGCGTTGATCTCAGCCACCGCCAGGTCGATGCCGATCTTGGCCTGGTTGCCGAAGAGCTCCAGCCCGCCTGAAAACGGCAGCACCGCCCCAATGCGGATGGGGCCCTTCTGCGCCCACAGGGGCAGAGGCAGGGTCGAGGCAGCGGCGGCGGCAAGGCCCGCACCGAGAACGTGACGACGAGGGGTCATGGCAAGGGGCTCCTGTAGCAGGTTGAGGGCGACCAACACCGCTGGGCCCAGCGATGTCTTCAATCGATTATGGTGGGCGGTGCCGGCCGTGCAAAGAGCACATTCACCCCCTGGGCCCCCGAGAAAACCCGTGAGTGCCACGGCCATCGTCAGCCTGCCAATTGACGGCACTGCCGCCGCATGTGAAGCTCACGCCAGACGTCTTTACGCCCACCAACCATGCCCGACGCCTCCCCCGCACTGCCTGCCATCCACCGCGCCACCGACGCCCTGCTGGTCATCGACGTGCAGAACGACTTCTGCCCTGGCGGAGGGTTGGCGGTGGCCGACGGCGACGCGGTGGTGCCGATCATCAACCGGCTGATCCCTCAGTTCGACGAGGTGCTGCTCACGCAGGACTGGCACCCCGCAGGTCACCGCTCGTTTGCCAGCGCGCACCCGGGGCGTGCGCCCTTCGAGACGGTGCAGATGCCCTACGGCGCCCAGACCCTGTGGCCCGACCACTGCGTGCAGGGCACGCCCGGCGCCGACTTCCACGCAGACCTGAACACGACACCGGCCCGGCTGGTCATCCGCAAGGGGTTCCGGCCCGGCATCGACTCCTACTCGGCTTTCTTCGAAAACGACCGAAGCACGCCCACTGGGCTGAGCGGCTACCTGCGCGAGCGGGGCTTGAAGCGGCTGTTCATGGGCGGCCTGGCCACCGACTACTGCGTGGCCTACTCGGCCTTGGACGCCCGCGCCCAGGGCTTTGAGGTGGTGGTGGTGCTGGAAGCCTGCCGCGCCATCGACTTAGGCGGCTCGCTGGACGCCGCGCTCACCCAGATGCGGCAATCGGGTGTGCAGATCGTCACGTCGGCGGCCTGAGGCCCGCGATGATGGACTGTGCGGGCGGGATACTGCGGCTTGACGAGTCCATCCGGCCCGAAACGCTAGGATCCGACGAAGGATCGACCACAAAGTCGACGGCGCGTTGACCGCAACGCAGGCCCTCGACCCCTTTGCCGCCGCCACGAACCCGCCATGAACCTTCCTGACACAACGACCACCCGCCTGAACCTGCTGGAAAGGCTGTTTGAAACCAGTACCCAGGGCGTCTGGGTGCTGGACGAGGCCGGCACCACGACGGCTGTCAACCCGGCCATGTGCCGCATGCTGGGCCGGGACGCGCGCAGTCTGCTGGGCCGAAGCGTCTACGACCTACTGCATCTGGACGACGCGGCGCGGATGCGCAGGAGCCTGAGCGAAGAGGGCGCGGCAGGTCATGAAGCCGGCACCGAACTGGCCCGGCCCGACGGCACCCGCTGCTGGTGCACCTGGCAGGCGACCCCCTTGCGCGACGCCGCAGGTGCCGGCGCAGGCTGGCTCGTCACCTGGAGCGATGTCACGGCACAACGCCATGCAGAGAACGCCGTCCAGATGTTCGGCTTGGCAGCCGACGCCTCACCCGACCTCATCAGCGTGGTGGACGAGACGGGCCACTACCGCATGGTCAATGACGCCTGGTGCCGGGCGAACCGACTGTCCCGTAAAGAAGTGCTGGGGCGCCACGTCAAGCAGGTGGCCACCGACAAGGTGATCCCAGAGCGGCGCGACGCGCTGGTGGAGTGCCTCATCCAGCGGCACCCCGTGAGCGCGAAGACCCGGCTCGAACTCGCCGACCGTGGTGTGGCCGACTTGGAGATCGACTACTACCCCTTTGGCGACGACCTGCACCAGACGCGTCACGTGATGATGATCTGCCGCGACGTGACCGCGCGCGAGGCCGTTCTGCAGGCGGCACGCGCCGCCGATGCTGACAAGCGCGCGCTGCTCGAGGCCTTCCCGGGCTACATCGCCGCCATCAACCAGGACCTGCGCTACGTGTACGTGAACCAGGCCACCGCGGCCCGCCTGGGCGGCACGCCCGAGCAGGTGATCGGCCGCCCGATCGACGAGGTGCTGGAAGGCGAAACGCTGGCCCACATGCGGCGCGACATCGAGGAGATGTTCGGCAACCCCGGCAAGCCGGTGACCTTCGAGCGCACCTACCCGCCCCTGGGCAGCCTGCCCGCGGTGACCCTGCAGGTCACGCGTGTGGCCACCCCAGTGAGCCCTCGGGCAGAGCAGACCTTCTACGCCTTCGGCATGGACGTCAGCGATTACCAGCGCGCCCGCCGCGATGTGGACCTGCTGCTGGGCCGTACGGTCGACCGGTCGCTGCCTGCCTGAGCTTGATGGCCGCCGGGGCAGCGTGAGCATCGACGCCGCAGAGCTGACGCGCGCCCAGCGCGCCGAGCAGGTCCGCCTGCACGGGCGGGGCCTGGGCGTGCTGCCCCTGGCCAGCGGCACCGTGGGCGTGGCCCTGGTCTACTGGCTGTGGCCGCTGCCTTCAACGGGCGTGCTGCTGGGCTGGATCACCTTGCTGGCCTGCACGATCGCGCTGCGCTTTGCCGTGCACTGGAGCATCCGCGGCGGGGTGGCGCAGGATCCTGCTCACCCGCGCTGGCGCAGCCTGCATCGCGCCGCCATCGGGGTGAACGGTTTGGCCTGGGCCATGCTGCTGCCGGTGATGGAGCAGCTGCCCGACGGGCCAGCCCACCATGCCATCCTGTTTGCTGTGGCCGCGGTGCTGACGGGCTCGGTCATCGCCAACTCCTTTGACCTGGTGGCCACGGCGCTCTTCGCCGTCCCGGTGGCCGTGCCTGGCGTGGTGCATCTGGTGGAGCATGCAGGAAAGAGCCGGTGGCAGGACTGGGCCTTGCTGCTGCTGTTCTGCGCCGTGGTGCTGATGGCGGCGATGCGCGGACGGCATGGTTTCGTGGACTTTGTGCGGCGCAATCTGCAAGCCGATGCAGCCGCTCTTCAAGCGCAGGCGGGGGTGGCGCGGCTGGAGCGCATTGGCACGCTGGCCCACATCGGCCCCTGGGAGCTGGACGCCGCCACGGGCGTGCTCAGTTGCCCGCCGCAGACCGCTCTGGCCCTGGGGGTGGAGCCCACGCGTCTGCACACCGCCGACTCGCTGGCCGCCTGCCTGACACCAGCGTCGGCGCAAACCCTGCACTCGGCCCTGGACCACGCGCTGCATGACGGACAAGCGCTGCGCGTAGAAGCCGAGGTGCTGCGCGCGGACGGGCAGCGCCGAGTGCTGCTCTTCGTCGGGCAGGCGGTGATGGAGGGCGGCCACGTGCAGCGCATCGAGGGCGCCGTGCAGGACGTCACCGAATGGCGGCAGATGGACCGCGCACTCGCCGACCAGGCCCGTCTGCGCGAACAGTTGCTGCAGAACACTGAACAAGGCATCTGGTTCCTGGACAACCAGGGCCTGACCACCGAGCTCAACGGTGCCATGTGCCGCCTGCTGGGCCGGCCGCGGGAGGAAGTGCTGGGCCGAAGGGTGTTCGACTTCTTCACGGGGGCCGACCGGGCCACCCTGGACCTGCAGCTGGAGCTGCGCAAGCGCGGGCACAAGGAAGGCTACGAGATCGGTATCGAGCGGCCCGACGGCTCTCGCGTGGAGTGCTACAACAACGCCACACCGATCTACGACGCCGCCGGCCAGAAGCTGGGGTCGGTGGGCATGTGGACCGACCTCACCGCCATCAAGCGCGCACAGGCCCTGCTGGCGCAAAGAGAGCTGGAGCTTCAGGCGCTGCTGGGGTCCTTCCCGGGCTTCATCGCCGCCATTGAAAGTGATCTGCGCTACAGCTTCGTGAACGAGCCCACGGCGCAGCGACTCGGCGGCCGGGCGCAGGACATCATCGGACGCCCCATCCACGAGTTCCTTTCGCCCGGCGATCTGGCCGGCATGCGCCGCGACATCGCCGCACGCATGGCCTCACCCGGGCAGCCCTGGAGCTTTGAGCGCACCTACGAAGGGGCGCACGGTCTGGGGCCCATCACGGTGCAGGTGATCCAGGTGGCGGGGCCCCGGCGCGCCGATGGCGGACAGACCTTCTACACCTTCGGCATCGACGTCTCGGAGCGCAAGCGCACGCAGGACGCCTTGGTGGCAGCCAAGGAGGAAGCCGAGCGCGCCAGCCAGGCCAAGTCGCAGTTCCTGTCGCAGATGTCCCACGAGCTGCGCACGCCGCTGAACGCCATCCTCGGGTTCGGCCAACTCCTGGCCAGCGACACGCAGTGGCCGCTGCCACCGCCGCAGCAATGGAAGGTGCAGGAGATCCTGACCGGGGCCGAGCATCTGCTGAACCTGATCAACGGCCTGCTGGACTTGAGCCGCATCGAGGCAGGCCGCTTCACCGTGGACCTGGAGCCCATCGCCCTGGAAGAGCTGGTGGGGGAGGCGCTGGCGCTGATGCAACCCCTGGCGCAGCGCCACCAGGTGCGCATGCCGGCCACCTGGCAGGCGCCCCAGCCTGGCCTGGCCGTGCAGGCAGACCGCACCCGCCTGATGCAGGTGCTGCTGAACCTGATCGGCAACGCGGTGAAGTACAACCGGCCGCAGGGTCAGGTGACGCTCGAGTGCCGCGCCAGCGATGACTGCATCTGGCTCGGTGTGCGCGATGAAGGCTTGGGCCTGAGCGATGAGGACCAGAGCCGTCTGTTCGAGCCTTTTCAGCGGCTGGGGGCGGAGGGCTCGGGGATCGAAGGCACGGGCATCGGGCTGGCGCTGAGTCGCCGGTTGATGCAGGCGATGGGCGGCCAGATTGGCGTGAACAGCACCCCAGGCCAGGGCTCCACCTTCTGGCTGCACTTGCAGGCTTGCCCCGAGGGCATCCGCCCCGCCACCCGACCCGGCAGCGCACCAGCCGCCTGCGAATCACTGGCGCACAGCCCAGCAGCGCCTGAGCTCGCGCAGGACCATCACCCAGGCCAGCCGGACCGTGCCGGCACCGTGCTGTACATCGAGGACAACCCGGTGAACATGATGGTGATGCAGGCCATGGTGACCCGCCTGCCCGGGCTGGCCATGATCTCGGCGGAAGACGGTGGCCCCGGGCTCGAGCTGGCCTTGCGTGAACAGCCCGACCTCATCCTCACCGACATCCAGATGCCGGGCATGGATGGCTTCGAGTTGCTGCGCCGCCTGCAGCAGCACGAGCAAACCCGCCACATCCCGGTGATCGCCATCAGCGCCGACGCCCTGCCCGACACCGTGGCCCGCGGCAAGGCGGCCGGCTTTGCCGACTACCTCACCAAGCCTGTGGAAATGGGCGCGCTGCACGCCGCCATTCGCGAGGCGTTAGCCCGCCCAAACCCGCGGACGCCCGGCTGATCACACGTTGTGAGCACGGGCGGCGCCCGGTTCAGCCGCCTGTGCCGGCTCAAGAAAAGCCCTCAGGTCATTGCGGGACTTCATCGGTTATGGTTGCGCTTTCAAGAGAACCATGCTTCGCAAATCCTCGCGCCCATGACCGACCGTGATGCCCTGTCTCGCGCCACGCGAGCGGCACAGATCCGGCTGCACGCCAGGAGCTTGAACTACCTGCCCGCGGCCACCTGCACGGTGGCGCTGGCCCTCACAGGCTCGCTGTGGACGCTGGCGCCTGCCGCGCCGCTGCTGACGTGGCTTGCTGCCGTGGCGCTGGTCGTCTTGCTGCACCTGGGCCTGCAACGGGCGCAGCGTGAAGGCGTGGCGCGTGAACCCGCAGACGCGCGCTGGCTTCGACACCACCGCATGGCCAACGCTCTTCAAGGCCTGGCCTGGGCCGGCCTGGCATGGGTCATGAACCACGTACCGGAAGGGCCAGGCCACGATGCCATCGCGTTTGCTGGCGCTGCCATGATCGCCGGCTGGGTCACCTCAGGCTCCTTCGATCGTGTGGCCGTGGGCCTGGTCACGGTGCCCACCTTGCTGCCGGTGGTGCAGCACTTGTGGCTGCACGGTCACCAGATGAGCCCTGTGGCGCTGGCCAGCACGGTGCTGGTGGGTGCCTTGGTGGTGCTGGCCGCGCAGCGCGGGCACCGGACCTTTGTCCACTCCGTGGAACGACGATTGGAGAGTGATCGAGCCGCCGACCAGACCCGGATGCTGGAGCAGTTGCTGCAAAACACCGAGCAAGGCGTGTGGTTCCTGGACAACCAGGGCCTCACCACCGAGCTCAATGCCGCCATGGGACGCCTGCTGGGGCGGCCGCGCGAACAGGTGCTGGGGCGCTCGGTGTTCGACTTCTTCTCGGGCGCCGACCTGGACACGCTGAACCACCAGCTCGAGCTGCGCAAGAAGGGGCACAAGCAGGGCTATGAGATCGGCATCGTGCAGCCTGACGGGCGGCGCATCGAGTGCTTCAACAACGCCACGCCCATCTACGACAGAACAGGCGCCAAGATCGGCTCCGTGGGCCTGTGGACCGACTTGACCTCCCTGAAGCAAGCCCTGGCCGAGGCCGACACCATGCGCCGGGAGCTGTTCGCGCTGCTGGACGCCTTCCCGGGTTTCGTGGTGGCCATGAGCCGCGAGGGCCACTTCACTTTCATCAACGAGCGCATGGCGCAGTGGTACGGGCACCCCGCCAAGGCACTGATCGGCAGGCATGTGCGCGAGGTGGTCGCGCCAGAGCGCTGGGCCGACATCCAGCGCTGGCAGGTGCGCGCCGACCAGGGCGAAGTGCTGGTAGACGAGCGCGAGTTCCTGCCCAGGCACCCGGGCCAGCAGCCCTTCTGGATGCAGTCCACCCGCCTGGCCGGTGTGCCGTGCGCTGACGGCTCGCGCAGCTACTACTCCTTCGGCCTGGACACGACCGACCGGGTCAGGCGCGAAGCCGAGCGCCAGGCCTATGCAGCGCAGATGCAGACGCTGCTGACCTCTTTTCCGGGTGGCATCGCCGCCATCAACTACGAGGGACGCTACACCTTTGTCAACCAGGTCATGGCGGACATCCTTCGCCGCCCGGCCGAGCAGGTGGTCGGTCGGATGGTCGAAGAGATCCTGCCGACGCGTGCTGAGCGTCTCAGGCAAGAGCTTCAGTTGCTGCAGCAAGGCCAGGTGCTGACCGAGGAGGTGCCCAACCCGCAGCCCGGCGGCGGACCCAACACCTACTTCCACGCCACCCGCGTGGCGAGCCCGGCGGATGCACAGGGCCGGCACACCTACTACGCCTTCACCATCGACATCACCGAGCGCAAGCGCGCGGAACAACGTGCCGTTGCAGCGCGCGAAGAGGCCGAGCGGGCCAACCAGGCGAAGTCGCAGTTCATGTCGCAGATGTCGCACGAACTGCGCACGCCCTTGAACGCGGTGCTGGGCTTCGGCCAGCTGCTGCAGACCGACCCGCAGCACCCGCTGGCCCCTCGGCAGCTGCTGCACGTGCAGGAGATTCTCAAAGGTGCCGAGCACCTGCTGAACCTGATCAACGGGCTGCTGGACTTGAGCCGCATCGAGTCTGGCAAGTTTGCGGTGCAGATCGGCCCCGTGCCTGTGGCCGGCCTGGTGAACGAGGCCTTGTCGCTGATGCAGCCGCTGGCGCAGCGCAGCGGCATTGCCCTGCCCGCGGCGCTCGAGGCGCCTGCCGACCTGCACCTGTTGGCTGACCACACGCGGCTGATGCAGGTGCTGCTGAACCTGCTGAGCAATGCCATCAAGTACAACCGCGACCAGGGTTCGGTGAGCGTGGAGTGGCTGGCCGAGGAGGGCGAAGTCACCATCGGCGTGCGCGACACGGGGCTGGGCCTCACGCGTGAGCAATCCATGCGGCTGTTCGAGCCCTTCCAGCGCCTGCATGCGCAGGCCGCCACCATCGAAGGCACGGGCATCGGACTGGCGCTGAGCCGTCGCCTGGTGGAGGCCATGGGCGGGCAGATCGGCGTGGACAGCGAGCCGGGCATGGGCTGCCTGTTCTGGGTGCGCATGCCCCAGGCGGAGGCACCGGTGGACACGGGTCTCCCGTCAGCGCAGCAAACTGCGCCTGCGGGAGATGGCATCGAAGCGCCGCTGGCGCCGCGCACCCTGCTCTACATCGAGGACAACCCGGTCAACCTGCTGGTGATGCAGGCCATGATCGCCCGCATCCCGCAGGTGAACATGATGTCGGCCGAGGACGGTGAGCCCGGGTTGGCGCTGGCCCTGCAGGAGCAGCCCGACCTCATCCTCACCGACATCCAGATGCCCGGCATGGACGGCTTCGAGCTGCTGCGCCGGCTGCGCCTGGAGCCGGCCACACGTCACATTCCCGTGGTGGCCATCAGCGCCGATGCCATGCCCGACACGGTGGCCCGTGGCAAGGCGGCAGGGTTTGCCGAGTACCTCACCAAACCTGTGGAGATGGACGCCCTGCACGAGGTGGTGCAGCGCCTGCTGGGGCGCTGAGCGCCGGTGGCGCGGGGCGCTGAGCGCCCGTGGCGCCTGGCCGCGTGGCGGCGGCCCCTGTTCAGCCGGCCCGCTGCCGGGTGCGCCACAGCAAGGTCGAGACGATGGCCAGGTTCAGCAGGTTCCAGCCCAGCCCGTTGACGAAGGCCGCGGTGTAGGAGCCCGTCCAGTCGAACACCTGACCCGACATCCAGCCCCCCAGTGCCATGCCCAGCATGGTGAACATCAGCACGGTGCCCACACGCGCACCGGCCTCGGCGGGCGGAAAGTACTCGCGCACGATGATGGCGTAGCTGGGCACGATGCCTCCCTGGAACAGCCCGAACAGCGCCGAGATGATGAACAGCGAGGTCATCGAGTCGAAGGGGATGAACAGCAGCAACGCCACCCCTTGCAACACAGAGCCCAACAACAACGTGCGCAGGCCGCCGATGCGGTCGCAGATCAGTCCGGAGATGAGCCGGCTGACGATACCGAAGGCCAGCATCAGCGACAGCATCTGGGCACCGCGCGCTGCGCCATAGCCCAGGTCACCGCAGTAGGCCACGATGTGCACCTGCGGCATGGACATGGCCACGCAGCAGGCCAGGCCCGCCACGCACAGCAGCACCTGGGCGCGGCCCAGCGACAGGCCGAAGGGCTGGCCCGAGCGCTGAGCCTGAGCCGCACTGCTGGCGGCAGCCGAGGCCGAGCTGGCTCCGGCGCCCATCACGGCCGCGGGGGGACGGGGCCGCAAGGCCAGCGCCAACAGCGGCAGGCCCACCGCACACACCACCGCCAGCACGCCGTAGGCCGCACGCCAGCCCTGCGTTTCCACCAGGTGTTGCACGATGGGCGGCCACACCGCGCCGGCCAGGTAGTTGCCGCTGGCGCAGATGCCCACGGCGATGCCGCGCCGGCGCACAAACCAGAGCGAGGTGTCAGCCACCAGCGGCGCAAAGGTGGCCGAGCAGCCGAACAGGCCCAGACCGATGCCGTGCGCCAAAGCAAACACCCAGATGTTGGGTGCGAAGGCGGCGGCAAGGAAACCCAGGCCCAGCCCTGCCGCCCCCACAAACAGCGGCACGGTGACTCCAAAGCGGTCGGCCAGGCGACCCATCAGGATGCCGCCAAAGCCAAAGCCGATCATCAGCAGGGTGTAGGGGATCGAGGCCTCGGAGCGGCCTACGCCAAACTCGGCCTGCACGGCCGGCAGCACCACGGCCACCACGTACATGGCGCTGCTGCCCACTGTCATGAGGCCCAGCGTGGCGGCCAGGCGCCACCAGGCGTAAGCGCTGTCGGCTTCACGCACGACGGCGCGGTTGGAAGAGCTCAAGCTGCAGCCCCCACGGGCTCATCAGGCCCCACGGTCTCAGCAGCCCGTGCTGCCTCTGCCGCCTCCGCCACGACCGAGGCCCAATCGGCCAGTTCGCCCAGCACGGCTTCGGCGTGCTCGTCGCCGCGCTCCATGGCCTGCTCGGCCAGGTTGTCGATCTGCTGCAGCCAGGCCGGCAGCGTGGGGCCACCGCCTTCACCCTCGTGCAGGCGGCGCTGGCAGTGCGCCTGCCAGCGCTGTGCCTCTTCGGCGCTGAGCGTGTCGAGGAAGTTGCGAGCGCGGTAGCGAAACAGCAATTCCTCCAGGCGGCTGTCGCGAAAGGCCGGGCGCTGACGCGCCAACTCCGCCGGGGGCAGCCCGCGCAGACGCTCCAGCAGGGCGCGATCGGCGTCGGCGAGAAAGCCGCCGTACAGGTCCTCATCCACGTCCACCGGCCCCTCGGTACCCGCCGGGCGGGCGTAGACGGCGTCCCACACGCCCACCAGATCGCCTGCGATGCGGGCGCCCGTCTGCGCGTGGCGATCGGCCGCAGCGAAGTCCACCCCCCAGCGCTCGGCCTGGGCCGGGCTCAGGGTTTGAAGCCGGCGCACCACGATGGGCGACTTGTTGACGTGGATGGTCTTGATGGGCAACCGCGTCACGCCTTCAGGCAGGTCCTGCTGGCGCGTGAACAGGCGCTGGCGGATCGTGGCGGTGTCCAGAGCCATGAGCTCGGCCGGGTCGTGCGCGAGGTCCCAGACGATGACCTCGTTGGCGTTGCGTGGGTGGGGCGCGAAGGGGAAGACCACCGCCAGGCTGCCACGCTCTGCCGGGTACTGGCCGGAGACATGCAGCACCGGGCGGCCGAGCACGAGCTCGGCC
>CAYSOD010000035.1:0-15234 GCA_964432385.1 uncultured Rubrivivax sp. | reverse complement strand
GCGGCGGTGAGGGCCCCGGCGGCCACCACGGCGGTGCACAGCAGGGCCAGGCGGGCCCAGGGCAGCACCAGGTCCATGGTCCAGTGAAAACTCTGCGGGTTCACCACGTGCACCAGCACCACGCTGATGGCCAGACCCAGCAGCAGGCCCACCGCTGCGCCGGCCGCCAGCCAGGCCAGCACTTCCACGCTGACCAGGGTGACCACCTGGCGGCGGGTCAGGCCCAGGTGCGCCAGCAGGCCGAACTCCTTGCGCCGCGCCAGCACCTGGGCCGACAGGCTGGCCGCCACGCCGATCAGGCCGATGCCGATGGCCACCGCCTGCAGGTAGTAGGTCACGGCGAAGCTGCGGTCGAAGATGGCCATGGACAGGGCCCGCAATTCGGGCGTCGCCGCGAATTCCAGCATGGCCGGGTCGGGCGCCAGGCGTCGCAGGTCGTCCTGCACCTGCCTTGCCATGCTCGCGCCCGTGAGCCAGATCGCCAGGTCGTTCAGCCGGGTGTCGCCCGTGAGGGCCTGGTAATCCTCCCGGCTCATCACCACGGCACCGAATTGGCGGGCGTAGTCGCGCCATACGCCGCGCACGTGGACGGACACCACGCGGCCCTCCAGCGGCAGCGGCAGCAGGCTGCCCGGTTCCGCGCCGTACAGCGACACCATGGCCTCGCTGACGAACACCCCCACCTGGTCCTCGCGCGCGGGTAGGGGTGCCTTCAGCAGCGGCAGTGCGGCGGCCGGGTCGGCCAACTCACGGGCCACCAGCGCCACGGCGGGCCGGGCCGGGGCCAGTTGCAGAGCCCGCGTGCGCGAGGCCTCCACCCGCCGCACGCCCGGCAGCGCCTGCACTTGCGTCACGAAGCCGGCATCCACCCAGGCCTGCTCGCTGGTGGCACTGCTGGCCGCCGTGCGGGCGTAGAGGTCGGCGGGCAGCACGCTGTCCAGCCAGGTGGCCACGCCCTGGCGGAAGCTGGTGACCATCACCGTCAGGGCCACTGACAGCGCCAGGCTCGCCACCACGCCGGCCACCGCCGCGGTGGCCGTGTGGCGCTGAAAGCGGGCGCGCTGCAGCGCCAGCAGCACCAGGGCGTTGGACGGGACAGGGGCCCACCGCAGCAGGGCGTGCACGGCCACGGGCACCAGCGCCACACCCCCCAGCAGCAAGGCGGCCACGCTGGCATAGGCCGCCACGGGCAAGCCACCAATCGGCGGCGCCAGAGCGAGCAGGCCCCCGGCCAGCACCAAGGCCACAGCCGGCGCGGCGCGCGGTGGCCTGGCGTGAGGCGAGCCCAGCCCCTTGAGCGCCAGGGCGGGCTGCAGCTGCTGCGCGCGCTGGGCCGGCACCCAGCCGCCCACCAGGGCCGAGGCCAGGCCCAGCAGGCCGAAGCCGGCCAGCCCCCAAGCCTCCACGCGCAGCGGTGGCGCGATGCCGGGGAAGTAGCCGCCGCCCAGGTCACCCGCCAGCCAGCGCAGCGCCCCGGCGGCCATGGCGCTGCCCAGCGCCAGCCCGGCCGCGCTGCCAGCCAGGCCCAGCAGGCCGCACTCGGCCAGCACCAGCGCTCGCCGTTCGCCGGCGGTGAGGCCCAGCACGCCCAGCAACGCCAGGGCCGGCGTGCGCTGCGCCACCGACAGGCTGACCACCGAGTACACGAGGAAGGCCCCGACAAACAAGGCCACCAGCGCCAGCACCGTGAGGTTGACGCGGTAGGCCCGCGAGAGGTGCGACACGCGCTGCTCGGCCTCATCGGCGGCCACCAGCGTCAGCCCGGGCGGCCACCGCCCTTGGAGCGAAGCTGCCGTCGCCCCGGGCTCCAGGCGCAGGTCGATGCGCGTGAGACGCCCGTCCAGTCCGAACAGGGCCTGCGCGGCCGCGATGTCCACCACCACCAGCGGCGTGCCGCCAGCCGCCACGCTGCCGCCCACCTGCAGCGTGTGCCAGCGCGGGCCGGCCTGCAGGCGCAGCAGTTGCCCGTCACGCAGGCCCAGGCGGTCCCGCGCGGCGGCGTTGACGAAGGCCAGACCCGGGTCGAGGGCCGCCAGGCGGCCCTGGCCTTCGGCCGGCCGGGGCAGGGCACCCGGCGTGAGGGTGGCGGCGGCCAAGGCGTCCAGGCCGATCAGGCGGATGGGTAGGCGGTTGGATTGCCGGTCGGTTGGACGGTTGAGTTGACGCCCAGGTGGACCATCGCGTTGCGCTTCGGGCGGACCCTCGGCTGTGCGCCCCTGCCCGTTCGCGGCTGGGGTCGCGCCCTCGACCAAGGCGGCCCCTTCAGCGGCCGCGTAGGTGTCCACCTCCACCACGGGGCTGGCGATGGCCACGCCCGGCACGGCAGCCACGGCGTCCAGCAGGCGGTCGTCGAAGCCTTCGCGCGGGCCGCGCAGCACAGCGTCCGGCTCGCCGTTGGCCGAACGCACGGCAGCCGAGAACTCGGCCAGCGCCGACACGTTGATCAGGTGCACCGACCAGGCCAGCGCCACACCCAGGGCCACCGCCAGCGCCGCCATGGCGTGGCGCCACGGATGATGGCACCACTCGCGCAGCACCAGCGGCAGCAGGGCCCAGAGCGGCGACTGGGCCGAAGCGGGCGGAGGGGAAACGTGGGGAGCGTCGGGCGTCAGTGCCGAGGGTGCTGACCGGGTGGAGTCAGGCCGCTTTGGGGTGTTCTCTGGGCCCGAGCCCGGCACAGGTCGGGAACTCATGCGCGGTCTGGACTGCCGGCTTCCACGCCCTGCGGCGTGAGGCGTAGCACCCGGTCGGCCCGGGCGGCGGCGGCCTGGGAGTGCGTCACCAGCAGGCAGGCTGCGCCACTGCGGCGCGCCTGGTCCAGCAGCAGGTCCAGCACGCGGGCGGCGGTGGTCGGGTCCAGGTTGCCGGTGGGCTCATCGGCCAGGATCAGCGCCGGCTCGTGCACCAGCGCGCGGGCGATGGCCACGCGCTGCAACTGCCCCCCGGAGAGCTGGGCCGGCAGGCGCTCACCCAGGCCTCGCAGGCCCACCGCCTCCAGCAAGGCTTGGACGCGGTCCATGCCTGCGGTCTGCGACCTCGATGCCGACTTGGCCTTGGGCGCGGTGGCATCGGTGTGGCGGCCCAGCAGCCGCAAGGGCAGGGCCACGTTCTCGGCCACGCTCAGGTGCGGCAGCACGTGAAAGGCCTGGAAGACGAAGCCCAGTTGTTGCCGGCGCAGGCGGGCACGTCCGTCGGCGTCCAGTGCCACCACGTCCACACCGGCCAGGGTGATGCGCCCGGCATCGGCGTCGTCCAGCCCGGCGATGCAGTTCAGCAAGGTGGACTTGCCCACGCCGGACTCCCCCAGCAGGGCCACGAACTCCCCCTGGCCCACCTGAAGATCCACGCCGTGGAAGACGGGGGTGTCACCGTACCGCTTGGTCAGGCCTTGGATCTCCAGCATCATGGCAGGCATCATGCCCGCCGGGCCGAGGTCGCGCCTGCGGCGGGTCATCATCGGAACCTTGGCGTCTGGGCCCAGGTGCCCCCCAAACCCGCGGAGACCGGTGCTGCGCGGACCGTGAAGCCATCAAGAACGAGGAAACAAGACATGCGATGGAAGCCCCTCACCGCCCTGACACTCGGTCTGGCCTGTTCCCTGTCCTGGGCCCTGGACCTGCAGGGCCACCGCGGCGCCCGCGGCCTGCTGCCCGAGAACACGCTGCCGGCCTTTGCCAAGGCCTTGTCCATCGGCGTGACCACGCTGGAGACCGACGTCGCCATCACGAAGGATGGCGTGGTGGTCATCTCGCACGACCCGTCCCTCAACCCCGACATCACCCGGGGCCCGGACGGCGCGTTCTTGAATGGTCGTGGGCCGCTGATCAAGGACCTCACCTTCTCGGAGTTGCAGCGCTATGACGTGGGCCGCATCAACCCGGCCAGCCGCTACGCCCAGACCTTCGCTACACAGCAGCCCGTGGACGGTACCCGGCTGCCGAGCCTGACCGAGCTGTTCGCCCTGGTGCAGCGGTCCGGCAACCGGGAGGTGCGCTTCTCGCTGGAAACCAAGATCACTCCCACGGCCCCCGAAGCGACGCTGCCCCCTGAGCCCTTTGCCCGGGCCCTCATCGCCGCTGTGCGTCAGGCGGGGGTGGCAGCGCGCACGACCATCCAGTCCTTCGACTGGAGAACCCTGCGGGTGGTGCAGGCCGAAGCCCCGGAGATCGAAACCGTCTACCTGAGCGCCCAGCAGCGTTGGCTGGACAACATCGGGGCCGGCGCGGCGCAGCCTTCGCTCTGGACGGCTGGCATTCGCCATGCCGACCACGGCTCGGTACCCAAGATGGTGCGCGCCGCCGGCGGGCGCATCTGGTCGGTCCACTTCGGCGACCTGACCCCTGCGTCACTGAAGGAGGCCAAGGACCTGGGCCTGACGGTGTTGACCTGGACGGTCAACGACCCCGCCCAGATGGCACGCCTCATCGACATGGGGGTGGACGGCATCATCACCGACCGCCCCGACCTGCTTCGCGAGGAGATGGCCCGCCGCAACCTGCCGCTGCCGCGTGCCACGCCCGTGCAGCCTTGAGGAGGCTCCGGGGTTTGCCGTTAGAGCAAAGACTCGAGGATCTTCACCACGTTGTCTAACGCGTCAGCCTCGTCGCAGGCCACCACCTGCCGTTCCGGCATGGAGCGCAGCCAGGTCAGCTGGCGCTTGGCCAGTTGACGGGTGGCGGCGATGCCGGCCTCGCGAAAGGATGACCAGCCTGGTGAACCTGGCGACAGTTCAGGATCCCGGTCCAGCGCCTGCCAGGCCTGCCGGTAGCCCACGCAGCGTATCGACGGCAGGCCCGGGTGCAGGTCGCCCCGGGTGCGAAGGGCCCGCACCTCGTCCAGGAAGCCGCCCGCCAGCATGGCGTCAAAGCGCTGGGCGATGCGCTCGTGCAGCCAAGCGCGTGAGTGTGGCTCCAGGGCGATGAGTTGCAGATCCATCCCTTGCGTTGCCCGGGCAGCTTCGGGTGCTCCCTTCGGATGGACCTTCCCCGCGTGCCAGTCTGACAAGGGGCGGCCACTGAGCTGCCACACCTCCAGCGCACGCTGGATGCGCTGCGCGTCGTGGGGGGGCAGACGCGCCGCCGTGGCCGGGTCGACGCGGGCCAGTTCGGCATGCAGGGCCGGCCAGCCGTGCTGCGCGGCACGGGCGTCCAGATCGGCGCGCACCGCGGCATCGGCCTCCGGCATGGCGTCCAGGCCCTCGTGCAGGGCTTTCACGTACAGCATGGTACCGCCCACCAGCAGCGGCACCGCCCCCCGTTCCCGTACCTCGGTGATCAACCGCCGGGCGTCCTGCACGAAGCGGGCCGCCGAGTAGGCCTGCGTGGGGTCGATCAGGTCGATGAGGTGGTGTGGCACCTCGGCCTGCTCGGCCGGGCTGGGCTTGGCCGTGCCGATGTCCATGCCGCGGTACACCAGGGCCGAGTCCACACTGATGATTTCCACCCGGCGCTGAGGCGCCAGCGCGCGGGCCAGGGCCAGAGCCGCCGCGCTCTTGCCGCTGGCGGTGGGTCCTGCAAGGGCCAGGAGGCTCATGATCCGAGTCGCTTGTCTCGCAAGGTCCGGGGCTGAGCCTTCAGCGCTGGGCGGGCGCGCCGTGGCGCTGCACCAGCGTCCACGCCACGGCTGCGGTGAACACTGAGAACACGCCCAGCGTCAGGCTCAAGGGAAAGACCGTACCGTCGATCGCCCGCCCCAGCCACAGGCCGATCAGAAAGGCGGCAGCCGCCGACATGAAGCCCGACAGCGCCGAGGCCGCGCCGGCCGCCTGAGGGAAGGGCCCGACCACGCCCGCCTGCCCGCAGGGCTGGTGCATGCCGTGGCCGAAGTTGAAGACCAGTTGGGGCAGGCAGATGGCCCAGGGGCTGCTGACCCCGCCCAGCGACAGGGCCGCCATGCTCAGGCCACCAGCCACGCTGAAAGCCGCAGCCCAGCGAACGGTGCGGGCGATGCCGTGGCGGGCGATCCAGCGTCGACAGACGATGGTGCCGGCCAGGTAGGAGACCGACGCACTGGCCAGGAACAGGCCGTAGACCGCCCGCGAGGTCCCCAGCACCTCGATGTACACGAAGGAACTGCTGGCCAGAAAGGTGTAGAGCCCGCCATAAGTGAACATCAGCAGCAGCGACCACGCCAGGAAGGTGGGGTGCCGCAGCATCTTGGCCCAGGTGCCCGCGAGCTGGGCTGGTTCCAGGGCGCGCGGATTGCGTTGTCGCAGCGTCTCGGGCAGCCGCCAGGCCACCAGCGCCAGTGCCAAGGCGGCCACGACGCCCGTGGCCGCCAGCGCCCAGCGCCAGCCCAGCGTGGCGGCCAGCACACCGCCGAGCACGGGGCTGGCCAGGGCGAACAGCCCCAGGCCTGACTGGCCGCGGCTCATCACCACGGTGCCGCGCAAGGGTTCGTAGAGATCGCGCACCATGGCGCGGCCACACACCACGGAGGCGGCCAGCCCGATGCCCTGCAGCACGCGTCCGAGGATCAGCAGGTCCATGCTGGAGGCGTGCGCGCTGCACACGCTGCCGGCCACGTACAGGCCCAGACCTGACAGCAGCACAGGCCGCCGGCCCAGACGGTCCGATACCGGCCCGAGCAGCAACTGGCCGAAGCCAAACGCGAGGATCAGGCCTGAGAGGGTGAGCTGGGCGCTGCCCATGGCCCCACCAAACTCGGCCGACAACGCGGGCAGACCGGGCAGGTACAGATCGGTGGTCACCGGCTGCAAGCCCAGCAGGAGCGCCAGCGTCACGGCCACAAGGGTGTCCGACGGGACCGAGCGCGCGGGAGGCGGCGTGTGGCCGGTGTTCATCAGGGCTGGAACGAGAGCAGGGCTTGCGCGGTGGGCGTGCGGGCGGACATCAAGGCGTGCAGCGACCGCAGCATCTCCAGCTCGGATCAGAAGCGTTCATCGTCGCGCAGATAGCGCCATTGCCCGGGTGGCAGCTTGCCCAGAAGCACGCTGCCGATGCGCACGCGCTTGAGCGACAGCACCTTCAACCCCACCAGCTCACACATGCGACGCACCTGGCGCTTGCGGCCCTCGCGCAGCACGATGCGCAACTGGTCCTCGTTGGCCCAGCTGGCCTTGGCCGGGCGCAGCGGTCTGCCGTCCAGCACCAGGCCGTGGCGCAGCAGGTCCAGGCCGTTCTCGCGGAAGGATCCGGGGGTCATGGGCGCCACCCGCACCAGGTACTCCTTCTCCACGTCGGAGTCCTCACCAATCAGGTGACGGGCGATGCGGCCGTCCTGGGTGAGCACGAGCAGGCCGGTGGAGTCCAGGTCCAGGCGGCCGGCCGGGGCCAGACCCCGGCCATGGCCCGGGTGCCAGGCCCGCCCGCGGTCCTCGTCCCAGCGCCGGTCGGCAGTCACCAGCACGGCGGCGGGCTCGTGCCCATCCTCGGCCTGCCCGCTGACAAAGCCCAGCGGTTTGTGCAGCAGGATGGTCACGCGGTGACCCTGCTCGCGGTGCGCGGCGGGGTCGATCTCGATGCGCTCGTCGCCCCGCAGGCGCTGGCCGAGCACGGCCAGGCGGCCGTCCACCCGCACCCAGCCGGCCTCGATCCACTCGTCGGCCTCACGGCGCGAGGCGATGCGGCGTTCGGCCATCACCTTGGACAGGCGAACCCCTTCAGGGCTTGACTCCTGCCCACCCAAGGGCGGGCGGGGGTCCACCTGGGGCCGCGGGCGCGGGGCCCTCGGGACTGCGGCAGGCTGGGCACGGTCCAGCTGCGTCGGCTTTGTGGTCGCAGCGCTCGGTTCAGGACGGCCCGTTGTAGGCAGCGGGGCTGGCGAGCGGCTGCGAGGGGGCGCATGGCCCCGAACGGCAGGACGACGGGGGTCCCGCGCGGGAGAGTCCGGCTTCAGGCCGAGACGGGGGCGATCCTTCATGTGGACGATTGGATCATGGGCTGATGGCCTGGGCGGGTGGCACGGGCGAGTGGTGTGGAGCTGCGCGGTCTTGCGAGAGCTCGCCCGAGCTGGCACGTGCTTGCGTGTGCTCAACGGGCTTCAGTCTCGCGGGCTGGAACATGGGTGTCGGCTGGGGGTGGTCCCCGCCCCATCAACTGTCAGAGGTCCCGAATGAAGATGCTCCAAACCCTGTGGCTCGCCGCCCTGCCTGTGGCGACCGTCATGACCCTGTCCTCATCGCCGGCGTTGGCCCAGGACAAGGCGGACGCATCCCAGGCTGCTTCAGCACCCAGCCGTGCCCAGATTCGCAAGGAGACCGCCGCGGCCAACAAGGCCCACCGCCTGGACCATGGTGAGGCCGGGCAGGACAACAGCGCTGTCCCGCCGGACAAGGCCAAGGCCCGTCAAAGCACCACCACGCGTGCCGAGGTGAGAAAGGAGGCGGCTGCGGCCAACAAGGCGCACCGTACCGACCACGGCGAGGCGAGCCAGGACAACAGCGCTGCACCCCCTGACAAGAGCAAGGCTTCGCAAAGCACGGTCAAGCGTGCTGACGTCAAGCGGGAGACGGCCGAGGCCAACAAGGCGGGCGCATTGGCACACGGCGAAGTGGAAGGCAAGCCCACCACCAAGCCCTGAAGCCCGGGGGTGGACGCTCCGAGGGTCTCACGACCCTGGCTTGAGTTCGAAACCAACCCTGCAGTGACGGGCCCGCCGGCTGACCGCAAGGCCCCTGTCAGCGGCCGCGCAGGAACAGTCCGTCGAGTTCGCGCAGCGTGAGCTGTCGCCAGGTGGGGCGACCGTGGTTGCAGGTGTCGGCGCGGTCGGTGGCTTCCATGTCGCGCAGCAGGGCGTCCATCTCGGCCAGCGTCAGGCGGCGGTTCGCGCGCACGGCGGCGTGGCAGGCCATGGTGGCCAGGACCTCGTCGCGCGCCCGCTGCACCACGCGGCTGGAGCCCACCTGCTGAAGCTCCGCCAGCACCGACCTCGTGAGTTCCGTGAGGTCGGCCTCCGGCAGGGCGGCTGGGCGGCTGCGCACAGCCAGCGTGGCCGGCCCCAGCACGTCTACTTCCAGACCCAGCGCGGTCAGTGCCTCCTGCTCGTCCTGCACGGTGGCCACCTCGGCCGCCGTGGCCGACAGGGTGTGTGGGATCAGCAGCGGCTGCGAGGGCAGGGCCCCCCCCGACTGCGCGGCCTGCTTCAGGCGCTCGTACACGATGCGCTCGTGGGCCGCATGCATGTCCACCACCACCAGCCCGTGGGCGTTCTCTGCCAGCACGTAGATGCCGCCCACCTGCGCGATGGCACGGCCCAGCGGCAGGTCATCAGCAGCCTCAGGTTCCTTGCGGCTCGGGGTGGAAGCGCCTGGGCCGCTGCGCGGTGAGGCACCGGCAAACCCTTGCCGCAGCGCCGCCCAGGTGGGCAGTCCGCCGCTGCCCGCCAGTGGATCGGGCCGTTGCCAGGCAGGGGCGTTTTCGCGCACCAGCAATGACGGCTGCAATGACGGCTGCAACGACGGCTGTCCTGGGGGCCCTGGCGCTGCGGTGGCGGCCGGCCAAGCCGCCTCACTTGCCGGCACAGCCAACGCAGCCGACTGCACCGACGTGGAAGCCCGCGTGGGGGCCAGCGCCTCTTCCACCGCCCGCTGCACCGCCTGGTGCAAGGCCCGCCCGTCGCGAAAGCGCACCTCGATCTTGGTGGGGTGCACATTCACGTCCACCAGCTCAGGGGCGATCTGCAAGAAGAGCACGTAGGACGGCTGGCGGCTGCCGTGCAGCTGATCCTCGTAGGCGGCGCGCACGGCGTGGGACACCAGGCGGTCGCGCACGAAGCGGCCGTTCACGAACAGGTACTGCTGGTCGGCACGGCTGCGCGCGGCCTCGGGCTGGCCCGCGCGGCCCCGCAGCGCCAGCGGGCCTTGCTCGCTGTCCACGGCGCGGCTGGCCTGCAGGAAGTCGGCGCCCAGCACGTCGGCCAGGCGTTGATCGTGGCCCGCGGTGCGCCACTGCGCCACCAGCCGCCCTTCGTGCCACACCGCAAAGCCGACGTCGGGCCGGGCCAGGGCGTGGCGCTTCACGGCCTCCAGCGCATGGGCCAGTTCGGTGGCATCCGTCTTGAGGAATTTGCGCCTTGCCGGGGTGCTGAAGAAGAGTTCGCGCACCTCGACCGTGGTGCCGGTGGCGCGGGCTGCCGGTTGCAGCTCACCGCTGCGCGCGTCCAGGCGGAAGGCGTGAGGCGCATCGGCGGTGCGGCTGGTCAGCGACAGGTCGGCGATGCTGGCCACGGCCGCCAGCGCCTCCCCTCGAAAGCCCATGGTGCCCACGCGCTCCAGTTCCGCCAGGTCACGGATCTTGCTGGTGGCGTGGCGCTTGAGGGCCAAGGGCAGCTCAAGCGCAGGAATGCCCACGCCGTCGTCTTCCACCGCGATGCTGCGCACCCCGCCAGCGGCCAGGCGCACCGTGATCTGCGTGGCCCCGGCGTCCAGGGCGTTGTCCACGAGCTCGCGCACCACCGAAGCGGGCCGCTCCACCACCTCGCCGGCCGCGATCTGACTGACCAGTTCGTCGGGAAGTTCCAGGATGGGGCGGCGCGGGGCGGCCGCCGGCGGTGAGCTCATCCGGGCCATTGTAGGAAGCGCGTTCCCCAGACTCGACGGCCCCCAAGCGGGCTCGCTGGCCTGTGCGGGGCACGCCGTTCGCGCCAGGACGCCCGTCTTGATAATGGCAACCATGGATCTCATCGTCTTTCTGGTCGACTTCATCCTGCACGTCGACAAGCACCTGGCGGCCTTCGTCCAGGCCTATGGCCCCTGGGTCTACGCGCTGCTGTTCCTCATCGTCTTTGTGGAGACGGGGGTGGTGGTCATGCCTTTTCTGCCGGGGGATTCGCTGCTGTTCGTGGTGGGCACCTTGTGCGGTGCGGGGCTGATGAGCCTGCCCTTGGCGATGGGCCTGCTGATCCTGGCGGCGGTGCTGGGAGACCAGACCAACTACCTGATCGGCCGCCACGTCGGGCCCCGGGTGTGGGGTTGGGAGCACAGCCGCTTCTTCAACAAGCGGGCCTTCGAGCAAGCCCATGCCTTCTACGAACGATGGGGAGGCATCACCATCATCCTGGCGCGGTTCATGCCGTTCATCCGCACCTTTGCGCCCTTTGTGGCCGGCGTGGCCGAGATGAACCGGGCCAAGTTCAGCAGTTACAACGTGATCGGTGCACTGATCTGGGTGATCGGTCTCACGCTGGCGGGCTATTTGTTCGGCAACTTGCCGTGGGTGCAGCAGCACCTGAGCAAGATCATCTGGGCCCTCATCCTGGTGCCAGGCCTGATCGCGATCTTTGGGGCCTGGCGTGCCCGGCGCGCCGGGGCGTGATCACACCCGCCGCTGCCGAGCCAGGGGCGGATTCTTCAGAAAGTAGCGGCGGATGCCCTCGGCGAGCGCTTCGACCAGGCGGGCCTGCCAGGCAGGGTCGCGCAGCAGGGCCTCTTCAGCGGGGTTGGAAATGAAGGCCGTCTCCACGAGGATGCTGGGGATGTCCGGTGCCTTGAGCACGGCAAACCCGGCCTGCTCCACCTGAGGCTTGTGCAGGCGGCCCACGCGGCCCAGGCGCGTGAGGACCTCCTGCCCGACGCGAAGGCTGTCCTTGATCTGCGCCGTCGTGCTCATGTCCAGCATGGCGCGCAGCACCTGTGCGTCTTGGACGGCGACGTTGACGCCACCCACCAGGTCGGCGGCGTTCTCGCGGTCGGCCATCCACTTGGCCGCGGTGCTGGTGGCCGCGCCTGTGGACAGCGCAAACACGCTGCCGCCACGTGCTTCCGGGCGCATGAAAGCGTCGGCATGGATGGACACGAAGAGATCAGCCTGCACGCGGCGGGCCTTGCGCACCCGCTCATGCAGCGGCACGAAGAAGTCGGCATCCCGCGTGAGCATGGCGCGCATCCCGCGTTGTTCGTTCAGTCGGTCGCGCAGTTGCAGGGCGATCTGCAGCACCACGTCCTTCTCGCGCAGCCCAGTGGGGCCGATGGCGCCCGGATCCTCTCCCCCGTGCCCGGGGTCCAGCGCCACGATGATCAGCCGGTCCAGGCTCTCGGCTGGGCTGTTGGTGACCTCGGCGGGCGGTGCGGGCGTCTGCGCTGGGGCCGGACGCTCCACGCGCGCGATGAACTCTCCCAAGGCGTCCTTGACGGCCTGCGCCGCTTGGCGGGAGGCTTGTTCCCGCTCCTGCACCAGCGCGAGCAACGGATCGCGCTCCACCTGGGGAAAGAGGTCCAGCACCAGGCGGTGCCGGTACGCCGCCACCGGCGCCAGCACGAACTGCTGCGGCGCCACAGCCTGCTTCAGGTCGAACACCAGACGCACCGTGCGGGGCTGGTATTGGCCCACGCGCACGCCGGCGATGAACGGGTCGTCAGGCTTGACCTTGCCCACCAGCTCCTTGAGCGCGCCGTCGAGTTCCAGCCCATCAATGTCGATCACCAGGCGTGGCGGGCCCTCGGGGGTGAGGAACTGCCGCGCGGCCAGGGGCGCGTCGCTCTCGATCGTGACCCGGGTGTAGTCCGCGGCCGGCCACACCCGCACGGCCAGGATCGCCACCGCGCGGGCCAGATCGCTCACGCTCACCGCCAGCGCCAGCGCGCCCAGGCGCGTGAGCGCCCGCCGGCGCGCAGGCACGGTCAGGTCGTGCGGGGTGAGGCGGGGCTGGAGAGGTGCGCGCCGCAAGGTCACGTCTCCAGGCCCAGCGCGTGCAGCAGATTCTGGCCGGTGGGAGTCAGCGCCTCCCCCCGCACTTCACGGGCTGGCGCCAGGTCATCGCCCGCAGTGTTCTCGGCCGAGGCCACCGACAGGTGCAGGGCCAGATCGGGGACGGGCAGCACGCCTGCGGCCTTGTCGGGCCATTCCGCGAGCTTCAGCCCGGGCTGCGCGAAGACGTCGCGAAACCCGGCGTCCTCCCACTCTCGGGGCTCGTTGAAGCGGTAGAAGTCGAAGTGCGCGATGTCCTGGTCACCCACCCGGTAGGGCTCCATCACGGTGTAGGTCGGGCTCTTGATGCGCCCTGCCACGCCCAGGCAGCGCAGCAGGTGGCGCACGAAGGTGGTCTTGCCCGCGCCCAGCGGCCCCTGCAGCGTGATGAACGCGTCGGCCAGTGCCGGCAGCTGGGCCATCCGCGCCGCAAAGGCGGCGCAGGCAGCCTCGTCGGGCCAGTGCCAGACCCTGCTTTCTAGAATCGTCGGATGAGTCGGGAGCATCGGCCACGCGAGAGCGCGCTGCAGTCGGAGGAGGTGCTGGCGCGCATCCGCCAGGACGCGCGCACCCTCGGATTCTCCCAAATCGGGGTCTCGGGCATCGACTTGACCACGGCTGAGCCGGGGTTGGTGGCCTGGCTGGCGGCGGGCTTTCATGGCTCCATGGGCTACATGGCCGCGCATGGCCTGAAGCGCGCCCGGCCTGCGGAACTGGTGCCCGGCACGGTCAGCGTCATCAGCGCTCGCATGGACTATCTGCCCATGCGCACCTCGGGGCCCGAAGACGGGCCCACCGCCGCGGACTGGGTGGCGCGAGAACAGGCCCGGCTGGCCGACCCCACCCAAGCCGTGGTCTCGGTCTACGCCCGTGGGCGGGATTACCACAAGGTGCTGCGCCAGCGCCTGGAAAAGCTGGCCCGGGCCCTGAGCACCTGGCTCGGCCCATTGGGTCACCGGGCCTTCACCGATTCAGCGCCGGTGCTGGAGGTCGAGCTGGCGGCGCGAAGTGGATTGGGCTGGCGGGGCAAGCACACGCTGGCGCTGCACCGCGAAGCCGGTTCGATGTTTTTTCTGGGTGAATTGTTCGTGGACCTGGCCCTGCCGCCCACGCCTGCCGTCAGCGGGCACTGCGGCAGTTGCAGCGCCTGCCTGGACCTGTGCCCCACGCAGGCCATCGTGGCGCCGTACCGGCTCGATGCCCGGCGCTGCCTGTCTTACCTCACCATCGAGCATGACGGGCCCATCCCCGTGGAGTTTCGCCGCGCGATGGGCAACCGGGTCTACGGCTGCGACGACTGCCAGTTGGTGTGCCCCTGGAACAAGTACGCCCAGCGCTCGACGCTGCCGGACTTTGACGAGCGTGAAGGGCTGGGCGAGCCCACGCTGCTTGAACTGTGGGGTTGGGACGAGCCCGGCTGGCTGCGCCGCACCGAGGGCAGCGCCATCCGCCGCATCGGCTGGACACGCTGGCGTCGCAATCTCGCCGTGGCCCTGGGCAACGCCCTGCGGTCTGCCCAGGACTTGCACGCGGGCGAACGCGCCGACCGTCCCGACCGTACCGAGCACTCCACCGCGGCCGCGCTGCGCTCGGCGCTGGCCAGCGCCCGCGACACGGCCGATCTGCTGGTGCGGGAGCACATCGACTGGGCGCTGGCGCAAGCCGGCCCCTGACCGGACGTGCGGCAGTCAGCGCGTTGCGCAAAGTCGCTGACCGATCGGCGGTGCTCGCCTATCACCCCGTCCATTCCTTGCCGCTACTGGGGATGACCGCCTCAGGGCACACTTCGGACTTTCGGGCGTGACACCGGCCCGTCATGAACTGGAGACCCTCGATGAAACTGAAGTTCCTCCTGCCCCTGTTGAGCGCCGCAGTTCTGGCAGCGCCGCTGGCCCTGGCCCAGCCCTACCCCAACAAGCCCGTCCGTCTGGTGGTGCCCTTCGCGCCTGGCGGCACCACCGACATCATTGCGCGGGTGGTGGCCGAGAAGATCGGTGGGCCCTTCGGGCAGCAGATGGTGGTGGAGAACAAGGCGGGCGGCGGCGGTTCGGTCGGTGCGACCGAGACGGCCAAGGCCCCCCCTGACGGCTACGCCCTGGGCATGGCCACGGTCTCCACCACGGCGGCCAACCCGGCCATCAATGCGCGCATCGGCTACGACCCCATCACCGACTTCACGCCGATCATCAACATCGCGGCCACGCCCAATGTCATCGCGGTGCACCCCAGCTTCCCGGCGCGCGACTACAAGGGCTTCATTGCCGAGTTGAAGAAGAACCCCGGCAAGTACAGCTATTCCAGCTCGGGCACGGGCGGCATCGGCCACCTGCAGACCGAGCTCTTCAAGAACCTGGCGGGTGTGTTCATGACGCACATCCCCTACCGCGGCGCCGGTCCGGCCCTGAACGACACCGTGGCCGGGCAGGTGCAGATCATCTTCGACAACATGCCCTCGGCGCTGCCCTTCATCCGGGATGGACGCCTGATCGCCATCGTGGTGGCCGCGCCCCAGCGGCTGGCGCAACTGCCCAACGTACCCACGTTCAAGGAGGTGGGCCTGGAGCCGGTGAACCGCATGGCCTACTACGGC
>CAYSOD010000034.1:0-15269 GCA_964432385.1 uncultured Rubrivivax sp. | reverse complement strand
GCCTTCCAGGGCGGTGGCCGCAGGCGTGAAGCGCCGGTCCAGGTCCCCGCGCTTGGCGGTGAATTCGCACAGGCTGCGCACCGAGACGGTGTAAGTCCAGGTGGGTGTGCTCCCAGGTTCGGGCTGCGCAGGGGCAGCGGCCGGCAGCGCCTCAGCCACGCGGGTCGATGCGCTCCAGCGCCTGGGCCACGTCGGCGGCCTCGGTGGGCCTGACCAGGCGGCAGACCTCCTGCCCGTCGCGCAGGAAGACCAAGGTGGGCCAGAGCTTCACACCGAACTGCCGCCCCAGCCGCCGCCCCGCGCCGTCTTCCACCCGCACATGCCGCACCGTGGGGTGGGGCGCCAGCGCCGACTCCACCACCGGCGCCGCACGTCGGCAATGGCCGCACCAGGGGGTGCCGAAGTCGAGCACGGCAGGGCCTGTCCAGGCAAGCACCTGCGCGTGCTCGGGGGCGTTGGCGGTGTAGGCGGGAGCGTTGGACATGGCGGCAGCGGGCTTCAGGCTTCGTTCAGAACCGGTTGAGTAGGGCGGCCACCCACAGCCCGCATTGCCCCAGCCGTGACTGCCGGTACAGCCTGCAGCGGTACAGGTCGAGCAGACGGGGCACCACCCATCGCGAGCGTGCGTGGATGACGCCGTCCAGCACCTGCTGGTGCTCGGGCGTGAAATGGTGGCGCATCCGCTGCAAGGCCTTCAGGTTGGCATGGATCCAGCCACGGTAGCGCCCCTGCAGCAACTGCTGCACCCGTTGGAGCTGCTCTTTCACGCTGACGTTGGAGCCGAACTGGTTCTGGCCATGTTGGCGGTAGCGCAGGGTTGGCTCGCGGTCGTAGTGGACCCGGCCTCCACTGCCCGTGACCAGCATGTAGGCCCACCAGTCATGGGTGATGGCCTCCACCTTCGGGCCCGCGGCCAGCAGCAGTGCACGCGCGGCACGGTTGAAGACCATGGTGTTGCCGCCGGCGATGCTCTGGACCAGCGCGTTGCGAAAGCCCGGGGGTTGCTCGAAGAGGTGCGAGTGGCCCAGGGTCTGGTCGTGCTCATCCACGAGCACCGTGCGGGAGCAGTACAGCGCCGGGGTGTCGGCCGGTACGGTCTGCAACCACCGCAGGGCGCGTTCCAGCTTGTCCGCGTGCCAGAGATCGTCCTGGTCGCAGAAGGCGAAGAACTCCGCATCGATCTCCGGCGCACAGGCCAGCGACAGGAAGTTGGCCGTGGAGCCCTGGCAGGGCCCTGGCCGCAGGTGCAGGCGGCTCTCCCCCCAGCGCTGCACATGCTCCTGAAGAATGCCCAGGGTCTGGTCGGTGGAACCGTCGTCCGAGACCCAGACCTTCCAGGACCGGCAGGTCTGGGTCTGGATGGACTGCAGTTGGTCCGCCAGAAAGCGCTGCGCGTGAAAGGTGCACAGCAGGATGGCCACGGGGGGGTCTTGTGCCGGTGCAGGCGCGGTGTCGCTCGATGGAGTCGTCACAAGGTTCAGGGCTGGGCGGCTTCACCCCAATGATAGGTGCGATACGTCACGTCAGGTCGTTGCTGATGTGTTGGCAGCTTGCCATCAAGACTGTATAAAAATACAGTACTTCATGAGCTGTCCTTCACTGACCGATCCCGAACATCTTCACCCCGACCTGTGGCGTGCGCACCAGCTCGGCCGGGTTGCGGGCGCCTTCTGGCCCACCGGGTTTGGGGCGCTGGACGCACAGTTGCCCGGGGGCGGGTGGCCTTGTGGCGTGCTGACCGAGCTGTTGCTGGCGCAGCCGGGTGTGGGAGAGATGCGCTTGCTCGCGCCCGTCATGGCCGATCCTGCGCGGCCTGGACCCACGGCAGGGTGGGCACCTGCCCGTGGTGCCGGGCCGGTCGGCATCGTGGGCAGCCCGTCACCTGCGGGTGGCGACGGCATCATGCTGTTTGGCCCGCCGGCCATGCCTTGTGTCCAGGCTCTGCAGCAGATGGGCGTGGACGTGGGCCGTCTGATCGTGGTGCACGGGCGGGAAGGTGCGCGGGGCGCGGCGGTGCGCCATCTGCTGGCCAGCGCCGACCTGCTGTGGGCGCTGGAGCAGGCGCTGCGCAGCGGCCAGGTGGGCGTGGTGCTGGCCTGGCTGCCCGAGCGCCTGGCAGCCCAGGCCCTGCGCCGCCTGCAACTGGCGGCCCAGTCGCACGAGGGGCCGGCCTTCATGCTGCGCGGCATTGGAGAGCGCAGCAAGCCCAGCCCTGCGCCGCTGCGCCTGGCCATCCATCCCGGCCGCGGGCCCGATGAGATCGCGGTGCAGGTGCTCAAACGGCGTGGCCCGGCCGGCGGGCCATCGGTGCGCCTGGCCTTGCCGCCCGTGCTGCCGGCGGCTGCACGGCGGCGTTGGTCTCCTCCCGACGCCGGTTCGGCGGTCACCCCCGTGCGGACGCCGTCCTGGGTGGCGGCCTCGGTCCAGCACGACCTCTCACCCATTTCAAGGTGAGAGGTGAGAGCCTTGAGGGGCTTGCGCCGCCATGAAGCCCGCCGCTTGCTGGATGGCCGTGCACCTGCCAGCCTTGTCCATCGAGTCCTTTGCCGCCACGCTTGGGCCTGAGCAGGCGCACCGGCCGTTGGCCTTGCTGGAAGGCCCGCAGATTGTGGCTGTTGATGCCCGGGCCTCGGAGGCGGGCGTGCGGCCCGGACAGCGCCGGGCCACGGCCTTGGCGCTGGAGCCCGGTCTCCTGCTGGGCCGTGCCGACCCGCTGCGCGACCGCCAGGCCTTGCGCGCCGTGGCCTGGGCGGCGCTGCAGTTCTCCCCCTGTGTCACCGAACAGGCGCCTCACACGGTGCTGCTGGAAGTGGCAGCCACGACACGCTTGTTCGGCGGGCTGGATCGACTGACCGAGCGCCTGTGCGAGACCCTGAAGCCGCTGCGCCACCAGGTCCGCCTGGCGTGCGCGCCCACGGCCTGGGGTGCTGCGCTGCTGGCGCTTTGGGAGGGTTGGGAGAGTTGGGAAGGTCGAGAAGGTTGGGAGGGCAGGGAGGGCTCGGATCGTCAGGAGCTGCGGAAGGTGGCGGAGGGTCTGGTCGCTTCACCGGACCGTCCCTTCGGCATCGGTCCCCACACCTCCAACCTCCAGGCCCTGCGGGACGTGCTGGACAAAGTGCCGCTCACCTTGCTGTGCACGCAGACCTCGCAGTGGGAGGCGCTGCAAGGCATGGGCCTGCAGCGTGTGGGGGACCTGCGGGCCCTGCCACGTCAGGGGCTGGCCCGCCGCTTCGGCCCAGCGTTGCTCCAGCGCTTGGACCAGGCGCGTGGCGACGCGCCCGACCCGCGCGAGGGGCTGAGCCTGCCTGCCACCTTCCAGGCCCGGCTCGAGCTCTTCGCCCGGGCCGACACCACCGAGCAGGTGCTGCACGGGGCGGAGTTGTTGCTGGCCCGCCTGGTGCACTGGGCGCAGGCCCGGCAGGCCCGGGTGTCGCGTTTCACGCTGGAGATGGCCCATGAGCGCCGTCACCGCCCCGATGACAGCACGCCGGCTCGCAGCGCGCTGCCCATCGCGCTGGCCCAGCCTTGCGCCGACGTGACGCACCTGCGGGCCTTGCTGCGCGAGCGCCTGGCCCGTACCCCGTTGCCGGCACCCACGTTGGAGTTGCACCTGCGCTGTGACGAGCTGGCGCACGCTGCGCCACCGGACGGTGAACTCTTTCCCACCCGCGCGCGGGCTCAGGAGGGGCTGGCCCGCCTGGTGGAGCACCTGCAGGCCCGGCTGGGGGCGGAGCGCGTGCACGGCCTGGGACCCGTGGCCGACCACCGCCCGGAGCGGGGTGTCGGGCAGCAGACGCCTCGCCCGCCTTCCTCATCGTCGCGGGCCAGTGGAGCCCCGGCGCTGCCCCACCTCACCCGCCCTGCCTGGCTCCTGCCGGTGCCCCGGCCGTTGCCCGAACACCGGGGCCGCCCCCTGTGGGAGGGGCAGCCCCTGCGCCTGCTGGCCGGCCCCGAGCGCATCGAGGCCGGCTGGTGGGACGGCCCCGCAGCGGCGCGTGACTACTTTGTGGCCGGCACGCCAGCGGGGGTGTTGGTGTGGATCTACCGCACACGGCTGCCGCAGCCGGGCAGCCCCGAGGGCTGGGCGTTGCAGGGCTGGTTTGGCTGAAAGGCCCCCAGCGCCCGGCACCCCTGGTTGGCGTTTCAGCTCACCCCGGCGTCTGCGTTCACCGCCGCCGGGTCCACCCCCAGCTGCCCTGCGGCGTCCAGGATCTCCTGCCAGGTGGTGCCATCCACCGGAATGCCCTCGGCGCTGCGGCGCGCCCGGCTCGCGCGCTCGGGCTCTCCCGCCACCAGCACACCCTCCACCCCTTCTCGCGGCGGCGAGGCCTTCACCCAGTCGATGAAGGCCTGGGCCTCCTGCTCGAAGGCGCCGGTGTCACCCAGGGCCGCCGGATCCAGCAGCACGCTGAACATGCCGTTGAGCACACGGCGCTTGCTGGCGTCGGCATCACGCTGCGTGAGCCCGCCGGCCAGTGCGCCGCCCAGCAGCTCGCACATCACCGCCAGCCCATAGCCTTTGTGCGCGCCAAAGGTGAGCAGGGCGCCCCAGGGTGGGATGACGCTGTAGCGCGGATCCTGCGTGTCGCGGCCTTGGTCATCGATCAGACAACCGGGCGCCACAGGCTCGCCCTTGTTGTGCGCCACGCGCGTCTTGCCCTGCGCGATCATGCTGGTGGCGAAGTCCAGGATCACCGGTGGCCGCCCGGGCAGCGGCACCCCGATGCACACCGGGTTGGTGCCAAACCGCGCATCGCCGCCTCCGAAGGGCGCCACCACGTTGCGCGCCACCACATTGACCAGGTGGATGGAGATCAGCCCAGCTTGCGCTGCCTGCTCGGCCCAGGCGCCGATGCGGCCCACGTGGTGCGCATTGCCCAGGGCCACGATGCAGCTGCCGTGCTGCGCTGCACGCTCCACCCCCATGGCCATGGCTTCTTGCGCCACCACCTGCCCGAAGCCGGCCTGACCGTCCAGCCGCAACAGCGCGCCCGCATCGAGCACTGTGCGCACATGGGCGTTGGGTACCAAGCCCCCCTCCAGAAAGGCCTGCGCGTAGCGCGGCAGCATCCCGATGCCGTGCGAGTCATGGCCCGTCAGGTTGGCCTCGATGAGGTTGCCCGCCACGGCGAGCACCTCTTCTTCTTCGCTGCCAAAGCCGCGTACCACGCGGTGCATGGCCGTGGTCAGGCGATCCAGGGGGATGAGGTGGGTGGCGCTCATGGGGACGCTTTCTGAAGGTTCAGGGGTTGGATCATGGTCTGGTGTGCAGACCCGTGGCCTGCCGGGCCATGCGCTTCATGCCCCGTCGGGGTCGGGCTCGAAGCGTTCGGCCGGCAGCTTGGTTCGCCGGCGCACGATGAACAGCAGCACGCCCACGGCCAGCACCAGCAGCGCCGCCGGGCCATACCACAGCACGGCGGTCGTGCTCTTCACGGGGGGGCGGTACAGCACGAAGTCGCCGTAACGGGCGGTCATGTACTCGGTGATCTGCTCGGGGGTGTTGCCTCGCTGGAGCATGTCCCGAACCTGGTTGCGCAAGTCCACCGCCAGCCCGGCGTTGGAGTCTGCGATCGTCTGGTTCTGGCAGACCAGGCAGCGCAGTTCGGCCGAGATTTTCATCACCCGTGCCTCCAGGGCCGGGTCGGGGGTGGCTGGGACGGCCTGCCCTGCCGCGGGCGCCGAGGCGCTCATCGGTGGGGCAGTTTGTTGCCCGGCGGCGGGCTTCGCGGCTGCCCAGATGATCAGGGCCCCGATCAGCAGCGACCACCCACGCCAGAGGCGGGGAAGCCCCGCGCGGCCCGCAACTGTGAGGCGATCACAACTTGCCGACACCTCAGACTCCCAGTTGCTTGAGCAAGGGCTCGATCTTCTGGTTGATGATCTGGGCTGTCAGCGGGCCCACGTGCTTGAAGCGCACCACGCCCGTGGCGTCGATGACGAAGGTTTCCGGCACCCCGTACACGCCAAAGTCGATACCCACCTTGCCATCGAAGTCGATGAGCGTGGCAGCGTAGGGGTTGCCCAATCGCTCCAACCATCCTCGCGCGTCGCCTGGCCGGTCCTTGTAGTTCAGGCCGATGACCGGCACCTTGCGATCGCGGGCGAAAGCCACCACCAGGGGGTGCTCTTCGCGGCAGGGGGCGCACCATGACGCCCAGACGTTCATCACCCAAACCTTGCCCAGAAGGTCTTCGCGTCGGACCGTCTGCGTCGGGTCGTCCAGGCGTGGCAAGGCAAAGGCCGGAGCAGGCTTGCCGATCAGCGGAGACGGCACCTCGCGGGGGTTCAAGCTGAGGCCGGCAAACAGAAACCAGGCCAGGGCCCCGAACAGGGCCAGCGGGATGAGAAATCGCAGGCTCTTCATGCTTAGCTGGCTCACGCCGCTGCCGCGGCGGCAGAAGAGGTGGTCTCCTGCGCGGTCTTGCGCTGCCGGTAGCGCCGGTCGGTGGCGGCCAGCAGGCCGCCCAGGGCCATGAGCACGCAGCCGCCCCAGATCCAATCGACGAAGGGCTTGACGTACAGCCGCACGATCCAGGCACCGCCTTCGACCGGCTCCCCCAGGGAGACGTACAGATCTTTCACCAAACCCGTGCGGATGGCCGCCTCGGTCATGGGCATGGTCTGCACCCGGTAGATGCGCTTCTCAGGCTCCATGCGGGCCACCAGGCGGTCGCCCCGAGCGCTGTCGGTCACGTCCATGATGCCGCGCACGGCCCGGTAGTTCGGGCCCTGGACTTCCTTGAACTCCTGCAGGGTGAAGCGCAGGTTGCCGATGCTCGTGGCGTCACCGGGTTTCATCTTCACGTCACGTTCGACCTCGTGCGTCTTCACGATGGTGACCCCGAAGATGAAGACCGCCACCCCCAAGTGCGCCACCATCATGCCGGCAGTGGCCCGGCTCAGTTGGGACAGGCGGCGCGGCAACACGCTCCAGCCCTGGCCTCTGGGCGACACGCGCTCCCACAGGTCGGTCAGCACGCTGGCCACGATCCACCAGGCCAGCAGCAGACCCAGCACCGACATCAGGCTGATGCGTTCGGCGATCCAGGCGCTCAGCCCCGTGGCCAGGATGGTCACCACGGCGGCCCAGCGCAGGCGCACCGCCAGATCCGGCAGTTCGGCCTGCTTCCAGCGCGCCATCGGCCCCACCCCCATCAGGAAGACGACGGGCGCCATCAAGGGAGCGAAGACGGCCTCGAAGTAAGGCGGACCCACCGAAATCTTGCCCATGCCCAGGGCGTCCAGCACCAGCGGGTACAGGGTGCCCAGCAGCACGGCCGCGCAGGCCACGAGCAGCAGAACGTTGTTGCCCAGCAGCAGCGTTTCGCGCGACAACAGGGAAAAGCGCGCCCCCAGCCCGACCGTGGGCGCGCGCCAGGCATACAAAGCCAGCGAGACCCCCACCACGACAACCAGGAAGGCCAGGATGAACAGCCCGCGCGTGGGGTCGGTGGCGAAGGCATGCACCGATGACAGCACGCCCGAGCGCACGAGGAAGGTGCCCAGCAGGGACAGCGAGAAGGCCATGATCGCCAGCAACACCGTCCAGCTCTTGAAGCTGCCCCGCTTCTCTGTCACGGCCAGCGAGTGGATCAGCGCCGTGCCCACCAGCCAGGGCATGAAGGAGGCGTTTTCCACTGGATCCCAGAACCACCAGCCACCCCAGCCGAGCTCGTAGTAAGCCCACCAGCTGCCCAGTGCGATGCCCACGGTGAGGAACATCCAGGCCACCGTGGTCCAGGGCCGGGTCCAGCGTGCCCACTGGGCGTCCAGATTGCCGCCAATGAGTGCGGCCACGGCGAAGGCGAAGGCCACCGAGAACCCCACATAGCCCATGTAGAGCATGGGCGGGTGGATGACCATGCCCGGGTCCTGCAGCAGGGGGTTGAGGTCCCGCCCATCAGGGGCCGCGGGGAACAGCCGCTCAAAGGGGTTGGAGGTGGCCAGTGTGAACAGCAGGAAGCCCAAGGACACGAGCGCCATCACGCTGACGATGCGCGCCAGCACGGGCAGAGGCAGGTGCTGGCTGAACAAGGCCACAGCCACCAGCCAGCCCACCAGCATCAGGATCCACAGCAGCAGCGAGCCTTCATGGCCGCCCCAGACGCCGGCGATGCGATAGGGCAGGGGCAGGGCGCTGTTGGAGTGCTGCGCGACGTACAGCACCGAGAAGTCGTTGACGACGAAGGCGGCGGTCAGGCAGGCGTAGGACACCACCACCAAGGCGAACAGCGCCACCGCGCCCGGCCGGGCCAGGGCCATCCAATGGGCTCGGCGCATCTGAGCGCCCGCCAGAGGCACCACCCCCAGCACGATCGACAGCCCCAGGGCGAGCCAGAGTGCGAAATGACCGAGTTCCGGAATCATGGCTTGGCCCCTTGCACGGTCTTGCCGTAGGCTTGGTCGCCGCCCTGGGCCTTCTTCATGGCCTCGGCGGCCTCGGGCGGCATGTAGTTCTCATCGTGCTTGGCCAGCACCTCGCGGGCCACGAAGACGTCGCCCTGCAACTGCCCCTGCGCCACCACGCCCTTGCCCTCCTTGAACAGGTCCGGCAGGATGCCCTGGTAGCGCACGGGCACGGCCTTGGCCGTGTCGGTGATGACGAAGCTCACCTGCACACCGTCACGCTTGACGCTGCCTTCCTGCACCAGGCCCCCGATGCGGAAGGTGCGCTGCTTGGGCGCTTCCTGGGCCACCACCTGCGAGGGCGAGTAGAAGAACACCAGATTACTCTCGAAGGCGTTAAGCACCAGGGCGACGATGGCGCCGATGGCGGCCACGCCCCCCAGCACCAGCGCCACGCGCTTGTGTCGGGTCTTCATGCATCGTCCTCGTCTTGAAGTCGCGGTTCGTTCACGCGTGCGGCGGCCTCTTTCAGCGCTGCGCGCCGGCGTCGTGCCGCCAGCCAGGGTTCTGCGGTCATGACCAGGAGGCACACCGCGTAGGAGCCCCAGACATACAGGCCGTGGCCTCCCATGTGGAAGAACTCTGCGGGGCTGTTCCAGTTCATGGGGTGGATCCTTGCGCGGTGCCAGATGTCAGGTCACGCACCCAGCCCGCGCCCTGTTCGCGCTCCAGCACCAGGGCCCGGGTGCGCGTGAACACCACCGCAAAGGCATAGGCCCAGAAGGCCAGGGACATGATGAGCATGGCCGTGAGCATGGTGCTGGCCATTTTGGGGGCGGCCGTCAGGCTGACGGATGCGCCTTGGTGCAGGGTGTTCCACCATTTCACCGAAAAGTAGATGATGGGCACGTTCACGGCGCCCACCACGGCCACCAAGGCGCCGGCCTGGTCGGCGCGGCGCGGGTCGTCGATGGCTTCCGTCAGGGCGATGAAGCCCAGGTAGAGGAACAGCAGGATCAACTCTGAGGTCAGGCGCGCGTCCCAGACCCACCAGGTGCCCCAGGTGGGTTTGCCCCACAAGGCCCCGGTCCACAGGGCCAGAAAGGTGAAGAGTGCGCCCGTGGGGGCGATGGCACGTGCCACCATCGACGCCAGGCGTGCGTTGAAAGCCCACCCGATAGCCGCCCAGAAGGCCATGACAAGGTACAGCAGCATGGACATCCAGGCCGCAGGCACATGGATGAAGATGATGCGGTAGACCTCGCCCTGCGTGGCATCGGTGGGCGCGACGAAGAACCCCATCCACAGGCCCGCCACGGTCAGCAACACGGCCAATGCCCAGAACACCGGCACCAGCACGCCCGTGAGCGCGTAAAAGCGCGGGGGCGAAGAGAAGGTGTACAGCGTCAGGGGCATGTCAGGCGGCGGTCGACGGGCGAGGGTGCTGCGGGAGGATGGTTCGGCTCAATCGGTGGATATTCTCAACGCTGCAGCCGTGGCCACCGGTGCCCCGGCCAAGGTGGCGATCAGCAAAGCCGCCAGCAACGAATGATGCCCTGAGGCCGACAACCCTGATTCCACCGCGTCTACGGCCCCTGCTCCGAAGATGAGCGCCGGCGTGGCCAGGGGCAACACGATCAGGATCAGCAGCATGCCCCCGCTGCGCAGTCCGAGCGTCAGCGCGGCCCCCAAGCCACCGAGCAGGCTGAGGATGGGAGTGCCCAGCAGCAGCCCGATGACAAGCGTGACCAGGGCCGGCGTCGACATGTCAAACAGCAGTCCGATGACGGGCGACGCGAGGATCAGCGGCAGACCGGCCACCAACCAGTGCGCAGCAGCCTTGGCCAAGGCCACGGCCACAGGCGAAGCGGGCGCCCGCAGCATCTGCTCCAGTGAGCCGTCGGCCAGATCGCCGGCGTAAAGGGTGTGGACCGAGATCATGGTGGCCAGCAGGGCGCACACCCAGACGATGCCCGGGGCGATCTGGCGCAGGGTCTGCGGCTCCGGCCCCACGCCCAGCGGGAACAGGCTCACCGCCACCAGGAAGAACACCACGGGCAGCAGGGACTCGACGCGTCGCCGGGCCGCCAGCTTCAGGTCACGCGCCAGCAAGGCGAGGAACAGGTGTCTCAAGGGCGGCTCCTCATGCCAGCACCGAGTAGTCGTCCAGGTTCAACACCGTTGGCGCAGGGTCGCGCAGCGTCAGCGCCTGGTGGCTGGTGAGCAGCACGGCGCCGCCCGCTGCAGCGTGCTCGGCCAGCAGGCCGTTGAGCACCTCGATGCCCCGGTCATCGAGCGCATCAAAGGGCTCGTCCAGCAACCACACGCGCGGCCCGCCGGGCAAGGCCAGCCGGGCCAAGGCCACCCGGCGGCGCTGGCCTTGGCTGAGCGTCCTGACGGCAGCGCTGGCGCGGGAGGCGATACCCAGCCGCCTCAGAGCCTCCACCACTTCCAAAGAAGCGGGCGTTCGGCCGGACAGGGCGCCCAGAAAGGTCAGGGCTTCCGCAGCGGTCAGATCGTCCTTCAGGGCATTGGCATGGGCGATGTAGCCCACTTGAACCCGGCTGACCGCGGGCATCGAACGCAAGGCTTGCCCCATCACCTGGATCTCGCCTTGCTCGGGCGACGACAAACCCGCCAGCATGCGCAGCAGCGTGGTCTTGCCTCTGCCGTTGCGGCCGCGCAGCCACCGGATCTCGCTGGCCTGCAGCCTCAGGTCCAGGTTCTGGAAGAGCCTTCTCTCACCCCGGATTCCCGCCAGCTGGCTCACCTCCAGCAGCGGCGTGTAGGAGGGTTCGCCAGGCCTGGCTTGGGGCATCGAGTCAAGACCCTGTGCGCGCAAGGAGCCCGCAAGAATGGGTGCCCTCGCTCATCGGGGCAGGCGCACGGCGCCGCTGGACTCGAAGCTGGCCTCGGTGCCCAGCACACGGGCCACCATGCCGCCTGTGAAACGGCCCTTGAGGGTGTAGGGCAGGTCGGGGCGGGGCAGGTTGTCGGTGAAGCCCAGCATTTGCAGGACGTCTGGCGCGGCCGAGACCGTGACCGACACGTTCAGCAGGGTTTCGCCATGAGCGGGCAGGGTGCCCGCGGCGTCGGTCACGCCCGTGCCCACCGCCCTGTTGTTCAGGTCCAGACCCAGGGCCAGTCCCTTGAACTCGATGGGCTTGGGGTTGGGGTTCTGGATGCGCAATCGCAACTGGAACCGGCGCTCCAGCGGCTCGCCCGGCAGTTTGTCCATGCCCAGCAGGTGCACCGTAGGTGCCGACATGGACCACGGCAGCAAGGCGCAGCCCGCGCCGAGGACGGCCATGGGCGCTGCACTACAGGCAGCCAGCCACCGCAGGCTGCGCCGCCGGTGCTCCACGTGTATCGGAGCTGAGCTCACAGGACGTAAGGGCATGGGACGGCTCCGTTCAGGTCGGTCCACAGGGCAAGGTCATGCGCAAAGGCTGCCCTGGCAGTCAGTACGCCAGGCCCATGGCCTCGCGCACGTCGCGCATGGTCTCGCGGGCGACGGTACGGGCGCGCTCGGTGCCTTCGTCCACGATGGCACGCACGCGCCGCGGGTCGGCCACCAGGTCGGCCGCGCGCTCACGCCAGGGCTGCTGCTCGCGCAGAACAGCGTCGATCACCGGTTGCTTGCATTCCAGACAGCCGATACCGGCCGTGGTGCAGCCTTGCACCACCTGGGCCTTGGTGGTCGCGTCGCTGTACACCTGATGGAACTGCCACACCGGGCAGCGGGCGGGGTCGCCAGGGTCGGTTCTGCGCACGCGCTGCGGGTCGGTGGGCATGCGGCGGATCTTGGTCTCCACCTGGGCCGGCTCCTCGCGCATGGCGATGGTGTTGCCGTAGCTCTTGCTCATCTTGCCGCCATCCAGACCCGGCAGCTTGGCCACCTCGGTGTGCAGAGCCTGGGGTTCCACCAGGATGGTCTTGCCGCTGCCGCGCAGGTGGCCATGGAGCAATTCGGCGTCCTGCGGCGTCCAGCCCGTGACCGAGACCGCGGCCTTGCGCAGCAGGGCCTCGCCCTTGGCCAGCGCCTCAGCCGAGCCGGTCTCACCGAAGGCTTTGCGCTGTTTTTCGAAGTAGCGTTGGTCGTCCTTGCCCAGCTTGGCCGCCGCCGCCAGCGCCAGGGCCTCGAAGTCAGGGTGGCGGCCGTACAGGTGGTTGAAGCGGCGGGCCACCTCACGCGTGAGTTCCACGTGCGAGGCCTGATCCTCACCCACGGGCACGTAGGTGGCTTTGTAGATGAGGATGTCGGCCGCCTGCAGCAAGGGGTAGCCCAGGAAGCCGTAGGTGGCCAGGTCCTTGTCCTTGAGCTTTTCGATCTGGTCCTTGTAGGTCGGCACCCGCTCCAGCCAGCCCAAGGGCGTGCCCATGGCCAGCAGGGTGAACAGTTCGGCGTGCTCGGGCAGGCGGCTCTGGATGAAGATGGTCGACCGGGCCGGGTCCAGGCCGGCCGCCACCCAGTCGATCACCATGTCGAACACGGTCTTTTCGATGACCTCGCGGCTCTCGTAGTGCGTGGTCAGCGCATGCCAGTCCGCCACGAAGTAGAAGCACTCGTGCTCGTCCTGCAGGCGCACCCAGTTCTTGAGCGCGCCGTGGTAGTGGCCAAGGTGCAGGGCGCCGGTGGGGCGCATACCGGAGAGGACGCGGGATCGCATGGAAACAAGCCTGGAAAGGGAACGGCTCGGATTCTCGCAGACGGGCCGGCGTAGACCGGGGCCATGAGCTCGGGCGGGCCCCCGCCGGGACTCGCAGGGTCGCCGGCCCGGTTTGTGCCAGACCCGGCCCGTACACTGCCTGCGGTCATGAAGCGCATCGTCATCCTGATCTCGGGGCGTGGCTCCAACATGGAGGCCTTGGCGCAGGCCTGCACCAGGGAAGTCTGGCCCGCCCGGATCGTGGCGGTGATCAGCAATCGACCCGAGGCCGCGGGCTTGGCCTACGCCCAGGCTCTGGGCATCCCCACCGGTTCGGTGGACCACCGGGCTTACCCCGACCGGCAGGCCTTTGATCAAGCGCTGGCCGCGGTGATCGACCAGTTTCAGCCAGACCTGGTGGTGCTGGCCGGCTTCATGCGGGTGCTGGGCGACGCCTTTGTCCGGCGCTACGAGGGTCGCCTGCTGAACATTCACCCTTCGCTGTTGCCGGCCTTTCCGGGGCTGCACACGCACCGGCGCGCGCTGGAGATGGGCTGCAAGCTGGCCGGGGCCACGGTCCATTTCGTCACGCCGTCGCTGGACCAGGGTCCTGTGGTGATGCAGGCTGCGGTGCCCGTGCTCGCCAATGACGACGAGGCCACACTCGCGGCGCGGGTGCTGCAGGTGGAGCACCAGATCTATCCGAAGGCAGTGCGCTGGCTTGTCGAAGGTGCGCTCGAGCTTCGCGACGGCGTGGTCCGCCATGTGGAAGGCGCGCCGCAGTACCTGTTGCACGGGTAAGGCCGTGCAGCGCAGGCGCGCCCAGGGGTCCGTGAAGGTCCTGGGAGCCTGGAATGCGCTCAGGCAGCCAGCCGGACCTGGGCGGAGGCCACCATGGACTCGACGTCCTCGGCCAGGGCCATGGCCAGCGACAGGGCCTGCGGGGTCTCGTCCTTGGCCGCCTGCTCGGTCTGGGCGGCCCGCTCGAAAGCCGCCTGCGCCTTGACGTTGCCGGCAATGCCCTTTACCGAGTGGGCTTCCTGGCGGATGGCGGCGTGGTCGCCGATCTCGGCGGCCGCGCGCAGCGCAGCGGGTTTGGGCTGCAGGTTGCGCACGACGACCTGCGCCAGTTGATGCAGGAAGGCCTCACCCATGCCCAGGCTCTTGCCCAGGGCCTGCCAGTCGATCACTGATGGCCCATCTTGCGCATCTTGAATCTGGGCAGGCGCCGGGCTGTCGGGCATCGGCGTTGCGGCCTTGGCGTCACTCGGTTTGGCGGCAGGCTGCAGGACCTCGGCCACCTGCACAGGGGCCTGTGGCGGCGCATCGAGCCCGGCGACGGCTGGCGCTGCTTCCGTCCAGGAACGCCAGTCCGGCACCTCTCGCCCGCAGGCGCGCAGCACCGCGCCCACCAGCTCATCCACATCCACGGGCTTGGACAGGTGGGCCACCATCCCGCTTTCCAGGCAACGGGCGCGCTCTTCCGGCAGCGAGTGCGCCGTCAGACCGATGACGGGCAGCGCCGGGTGGGTCAGGCGGATGCGGCGCGTGGCCTCGTAGCCGTCCATCAGGGGCATCTGCACGTCCATCAACACGGCGTCGTAGCGCGGAGCGTGGTCGTTCGACCCGCTGAGTGCAGCCAGCGCTTCGATCGCGTCCCGGCCGTTCTCCTCGAAATGGAAGGTCGCGCCTTCCTGCTCAAAGATCCGCATCAGCAGGAACCGGTTGATCTCGATGTCCTCGACCGCCAGCAGCCTGACGCCGCGCAAGCGCCCCCTGCCGCGCGCTGGCTCCACCCGCGCCTGCGGTTCCTCGGACTTCGGGCGCATCAAGGTGAACCTGACTTCCGTGCCTTCGCCCGGCAAGCTCGAGACTTCGATCGTGCCCCCCATCTGTTCCGCCAGGTGACGGCAGATCACAAGGCCCACGCCCAGCCCGGCGTGAGGGCGGCCTGGGGAGAAATCCAGTTGGTCAAAGGGTTGGAACATTCGCTCCAGCTCGTCTTCGGTCATGCCCGAGCCGGTGTCGGAGACGTCGATGACAACGAGGTCAGGGGTCTCTCGCACGTCGAGGTGCACGTGTCCTGCGCTGGTGAACTTCACCGCGTTGGACAGCAGGTGGACCAGGACCTGCTCCACCCGGCGGGCCTCGCCCAAAACCGCCAGCGAGCGGGAAGCCTGCCAAGTGACCTGCAGCGACAAGCCCTTGGCCGCAGCTGACGGCTCCAGCTTTTGCACGGCCTGCGCCACGGTGCGGGCCAGGTCCAGTGAC
>CAYSOD010000033.1:11254-15399 GCA_964432385.1 uncultured Rubrivivax sp. | reverse complement strand
ATGGCCAGCTCGCGTGTGGGTGCCAGCACCAGCACGCGCGGGCCCGCCGTCTGGCCCTTCTCGCGCTTGCGCTCAGGGTCGTTGCGCGCGGCCAGGATGCGTGTCAGCGCTGGCAGCACGAAGCTGGCGGTCTTGCCGCTTCCGGTGCTGGACGACACCATCAGGTCACGGCCTTCCAGGCCCGGCGGAATGGCGCGCTGCTGCACCTCGGTGGCCTCGGTGTAGCCCGCATCCTTCAGGGCGGCGGACAGGGCTTCGTGCAGGTTCAGGGATTCAAAACTCATGAGGGTCTCTTCAGCTTTCAGACGGCCTTCAGCAATCTGAACGGCCGACAAGGCACGGCCCATCCGCCCAGCCCATCGCCGGAACGCACGAGCACAAGCTCACGGCACAGGCCGCAAGTTGCCAAACTCGCGGCACATACCGCGAGGGTCAAGTCACCGGGGGGATCTGTTCAGGCCACGCGCCACGAGTGGACGCGCCCAGCCTGGGACCGAAACGGAAGGCGACGGCATCGCCGCCAACCGCACCGCACACAGTCTGTGTGCAGGACCGGAGCTCCATGCGGGCCCGGGAAAGGTCAGAGGGGATGAACGAACCGGCGAGCCGATAAACGCCCCGCCGAGACGCGCATTGTAGGCAGATCCGGGTTTTCCCGTGGGGCTTTGTTTTCAGAGGCTCTGAAGACCACGTCTCTATGGCCCCGGTCTGCCCGAGCTGCGCTACTTGAACAGGTGCTGGCGGTAGTGCAGCAACTCGTCGATGGACTCGTGGATGTCGGCCAGCGCCGTGTGTTTCTGCGCTTTCTTGAACGAGGCCTGCACCTCGGGAGCCCAACGGCGGGCCAATTCCTTCAAGGTGCTGACGTCCAGGTTGCGGTAGTGGAACCAGGCCTCCAACAGCGGCATGGTGCGCACCAGAAAGCGGCGGTCCTGGCACACGCTGTTGCCGCACATCGGGCTCTTGCCCTTGGGCACGTAGGTCTTGAGGAAGTCGATCACGTGGGCCTGCGCCGCCGCCTCGTCCAGCGTGGACTCGCGCACGCGCTGCGTCAGGCCGCTCTTGCCGTGCGTGCCGCGGTTCCAGGCGTCCATGCGGCCAAGCACCTCTTCGCTCTGGTGCACGGCAAAGACCGGCCCTTCCACCCGCACGGTGATTTGCGGGTCCGTCACCACCACCGCCACCTCGATGATGCGGTCGTTGTCCGGATCCAGCCCGGTCATTTCCAGGTCGATCCAGATGAGGTTGTGCTCGCTGGCCGCCAGTGTCTGGGTCGGCGTCGCGGCGGCGGGAGAAGGCGTCTCGGAAGTGGGGTTCGTCTGCATCGGGTCATTGTCTCAGGCCTACACTGCGCGGCTCATGACCGCCACCACCCTGTCCCTCGTCTTCTGCGTGGCCGTGCTGGCCTCCTTGCTGGTGCAGTTCTGGCTGTCCACCCGTCAAATGCGACACGTGGCGCAGCACCGCGAGCAGGTGCCTGCTGCGTTTGCCGCCACCGTCACTGCAGAAGCCCACCGCAAGGCGGCCGACTACACCCTGGCCAAGGGCCGCTTTGGGCTGATTCAACAGGCTTTTGGTGTGGCCGTGCTGATGGGCTGGACGCTGCTGGGCGGGCTGGACGCGCTCAATGCCTGGGTGCTCGATGCCACCTTGCCCACCCTGGGCCCGCTGGGCTACCAGATCACCCTCGTGGCCGCCTTTGCCTTGATTGCCGGCCTGATCGATCTGCCTGCGGATTGGCACGCCACCTTCCGCATCGAGCAGCGATTCGGCTTCAACCGCATGACCCCAGGGATGTGGGTGGTGGACCAACTCAAGGGCGCTTTGGTGGGCGCGGTGATCGGCCTGCCTTTGTTGGCACTGGTGCTGTGGCTGATGGGCGCGGCTGGGTCAGCCTGGTGGCTGTGGGCCTGGGGTGTGTGGATGGGCTTCAACCTGCTGCTGCTGGTGATCTACCCCACCTGGATCGCCCCACTGTTCAACAAGTTCACACCGCTGGCCGATGCCTCACTCGCGCAGAGGGTGCAGACCCTGATGCAGCGCTGCGGCTTTGCGGCCAAGGGCCTGTTCGTGATGGACGGCAGCCGGCGCTCCGCCCACGCCAATGCCTACTTCACGGGCCTCGGCTCGTCCAAGCGCGTGGTGTTCTATGACACCCTGCTCGCCCGCCTGAGCGCCGACGAGGTGGAGGCGGTGCTCGCCCATGAACTCGGCCACTTCAAGCACCGGCATGTGCTCAAGCGCATCGTGCTGATGTTCGGCCTGAGCCTGGCGGGCCTGGCCCTGCTGGGCTGGTTGAGCGCGCAGCAGTTCTTCTACGTGGGCCTGGGCGTGACGCCCAACCTCGGAGCGCCCAACAGCGGTCTGGCGCTGCTGCTGTTCCTGCTGGCGCTGCCGCCCTTCACCTTCTTCCTGTCGCCCCTGATGGCGCGCTCATCGCGCAAGCACGAGTTCCAGGCCGATGCCTATGCCTGCCAGCAGGCCGACGGCCGCGCCCTGGCCAGCGCCCTGCTGAAGCTGCACGAAGACAACGCCGCCACGCTGACGCCCGACCCGCTGTACGTGCGCTTCTACTACTCGCACCCACCGGCGCTGGAGCGGTTGGCGGCGCTGCCGCGGGCGTGAGCACCTTGGGCCGCAATCGCATGCCGCCCGCGGGGCCCCAACCCCACCCATGCCGAGCGTGAGCAGTCTGCAACACCAACGCTGCCGATCCATGATCGGCCAGACCGCGATGACCTCGGCCGAGTTGGCCACCCATCTGCCCGAAGTGCCGCAATGGGCGGTGGTGGACGGCGCCCTGGAGCGAACCTTCAGCTTCGCGGACTTCCACCGCACCATGGCCTTCGTCAATGCGGTGGCCTGGATCGCCCAGCAAGAAGACCACGGGCCGGACCTGTTTGTGAACTGGACCACCTGCCGCGTGCGCTTCAACACCCATGACGTAAAGGGCCTGTCCCGCAACGACTTCATCTGCGCGGCCAAGGTGGACGCGTTGATCGCGTGAGCAAACCGCAGCGCTCCAGCCGCCGCGGCGAAGCGGCCACCGCAGAGCTGGCCACGCCTGTAGACCTGCGCACCGGCCTGGTGGTCAGCGCCCATGGGCGCCACGTGGTGGTGGAAGACGACCACGGCCAGCGCTGGCGGTGCCACGCCCGGGGCAAGAAGTCGGACCTGGTGGTGGGCGACCGCGTGGACTGGGCGCCCAGCGGCGACGAAGGCGTGGTGGAACGCCTGCACCCCCGACGCAGCCTGTTGTTTCGACAGGACGAATGGCGCACCAAGTCCTTTGCCGCCAACCTGGACGGCCTGCTGGTGCTGGTGGCGAGCGAACCGCCCTTCAGCGAGTCGCAGCTCACGCGCGCCCTGATCGCCGCGCGCAGCGCCGGCCTGCCCGTGACCATCGGTCTGAACAAGGTGGACCTGCCGCAGGCCGATCACGCCCGCCAGCGCCTGGCCCCGTATCGGGCGATGGGCGAAGAGGTGATTGAACTCTCGCTCAAGGCCCAACCCGAGGCCGCCGTGGCCCTGCTGGCGCCGCGCCTGGCCGGCCGGGCCACCCTGGTGCTGGGGCCCAGCGGCATGGGCAAGAGCACGCTCATCAACTTGCTGGCGCCGCAGGCCGCGGCCGAGGTGGGCGAGATCTCCACGGCACTGAACAGTGGGCGCCACACCACCACCACCACCACCTGGTACTGGCTGGGCGAGCGAGCGCAGGGCACCGCTTTGATCGACTCACCCGGTTTTCAGGAGTTTGGCCTGCGCCACATCGCTGCGTCCAACCTGGCCGGCCTCATGCCCGACATCGCCCACCATCTGGGCCACTGCCGCTTCTACAACTGCACCCACCGGCGCGAGCCAGGCTGCGGGGTGGTGCAGGCGGCGGCGGAGGGCCGGATCACTGCGGCAAGGTGGAGAATCTACGGGGAGTTGTTCGAGGAGTTGTCGTGACCATCGAGAAGTCCGCCGCAGAACTGGACGCCCGCCAAGAAGCCTTCCTGCACACCTGCCTGCGGGATCTGCTGGACGGCGCCGACGAAGCCACCCTCGCGGCCTGGCGCAGCCGGCTGTACGCCACGCACCTCAAGGCCGGCCAGACCCTGATGCACCAGGGCGAGCCGGGCGACTCCATGTACCTGCTGCTC
>CAYSOD010000033.1:2860-11154 GCA_964432385.1 uncultured Rubrivivax sp. | reverse complement strand
CCGTGGAAGCGGCGCACGACTTCGTGCTGCTCGTGACGTCCCAGGAGCCCGATGAGTGGACCCAGCGCTGCGCACGACAGTCCGATGAACTGTTGTTGCTGGCAGACGCCACCCAACCCGCCGCACTCCACCCCAACGAGCGGCGCACCGGGTCGCCGGGCGAGACCACCACAGGCGCGCCCGAGGTGCTGGTGCTGCTGCACCCGGCCGACCGCCGCAGCCCCCGGAACTCGCGTGAGTGGATAGACCGCCGGCCCGTGGCTGACCACCTGCACATCCGGCCGGACCTGCCGCGTGACCTCGCCCGCCTGGCCCGCATCGTCAGCCGCAACGCCGTGGGCTTGGTGCTGGCCGGCGGCGGCGCGCGCGGGGCCGCCCATCTGGGGGTGTGGCGGGCCCTGCAGGAGCAGGGCGTCGACGTGGACTACGTGGGCGGCACCAGCATCGGCTCCATCATGGCGGTGCTTGTCGCAGCCGACCAGCCCCTGGAGGATCTGCGCGCCATCGCCTCGCACGCCATGCAGAACAACCCCACGGGCGACTTCAACCCCGTGCCTCTGCTCTCGCTGGCCAAAGGCACGCGGGCCAACCGCACCATGGCCGAAGCCGTGGACCGCCTCTTCGGCTTCGAGGCGCACGTGGACGACCTCTGGCGCAACGCCTACTGCGTGTCCACCAACTACACCCAAGCGTCAGAGTACGTGGCGCGGCGCGGGCGGCTGGACCGCGCGCTGCTGGCCAGCATCTCCATCCCGGGGGTTCTGCCACCGGTGCTGAAGGATGGCGAGATCCTGTGCGACGGCGGCACCATCAACAACTTCCCCGTGGATGTGATGCGCCGCATGCGCGGCGTGCGCCGCGTCATTGGCGTGGACCTCAGCGCTGATGAGCCCGTCAAGCTGGACCTGGAGGACGTGCCCTCACCCTGGGCCCTGGCGCTGGACCGTCTGCGCCCGGAAGCGAGCCGCCGCTACCGGCTGCCGTCGCTCATCGGCTACCTCATCAACGTGATGCTGCTGCACAGCACCTCGCGCCAGCGCGAGGCCCGCCTGAGCGTGGACCTGTGCTTCACACCCCCCCTGGGCGACGTGGGCCTGCTGGATTGGAAGAAGCTGAGCTACATCGAGGAGCAGGGTTACCGCAGCGCGCTGACAGTGCTGCAGGGCCTGGGCGACGAGGTGCTGAAGACCTGGCAGGGCGCCCGCACTGCCGAGGCCGTTCAGTCCACCGAAGCTTCCTGAGACTGCAACCCGCCCCCCATGCCCAAGATCGTCCTGCTGGAAGACGAACAAGCCTTGCGTGAGGAGGTGGCGGACTTCCTGGCCAGCCGGGGGCACGAGGTCTTGCAGGCCGCCAGCCTGGCGGAGTTTGCACCCCTGTCGGGTGCGGGCCGGGTGGCGATACTGGATGTGATGCTGCCCGATGGCAGCGGGTACGACGCCCTGGGCATGATCAGGCAGTCGGCGCCTCGCACCGGGATCATCATGCTCACCGCCCTGGGCGCGCTGAACGACAGGATCGAAGGGCAGGCGGCAGGCGCCGACCACTACCTCGTCAAGCCCTTCAGGCTGCTGGAGTTGCAAGCCGTCATCGAGGCGCTGCTGCGGCGTGTGGGGCGCGAGTGGGTCTTTGATGAGCGCACGAGCCGATTGCACAACGCGGGTGGCGAGAGCCTGGAACTCTCCACCAAGGAGGCCCAGTTCATGGCCCTGCTGGCGCGCGCTGGCGGGCAGCCGGTGAGCCGACGACAAATCGTCCAGGCCCTGGGCCATGACTGGGTCAGCTACGACCTGCGCCGTCTGGACACCCTGGTGAGCCGCCTGCGCACCCGCTGGCTCAAGGAAACGGGGCAGGACCTGCCGCTCAAGACCCTCCACGGCGAAGGCTACGCCTTCGGCGCGTCCATCGAGTTGGGCTGATCCCGCTGGGGCAGGCGGATGATGGCCACCGTGTCGCCGCCCACAGGCCACTGCAGCTCCAGCATGCCGCCCTGCACTTCGATCATCTGGCGGGCCAGCAACAGCCCCGTACCGGTGCCGGGCACATCGGCCGCCCCCGCACCGCGAAAGCGGGCCTTGAACAGCTGCTCGCGCTCCGCCGCCGGCAGGCCTGACCCGTCATCCATGACCTCCAACAGCACGCCATGGGCGGGCTGACGGTCGTCCCGCCAGGCCCGCAACTGGATGCGGGTGCCCACCGGGGTGTACTTCACCGCGTTGTCCGCCAGGTTGCCCAAGGCCATGCCCGTCAGCACCGGGTCGCACAGGAACGGCTGTTCCAGGCCCTGCGTGGTGACCCTCAGCTCATGGCCGTCCGACAGCAGGCGCGCTGAGGCCGCAGCCTCTTCCAGCACCGCACGCAGGTCGCAAGGTTGCAGGCGCGGCCCGGGAACGTCGTCGCTCAGGCGCTCGTCCTTCAGATGGCGGCTCAAGAGTGAGGCCATCCGGTCCGTGGCGTCCAGCATCTTGCGCAGCCGGGTCTGCGTGGCCGCATCCGCAGGGGGCCGCTGCAGCATGAGGTTCTGCGCAGTGGCGTCGATCACCGCCAGCGGCGTGCGCAACTCGTGCGACACCGTGGCAAAGAAGGTGCGCTGGTCGGCGCGCAAGCGGCGCTCCAGCGCCAGCGCGCCCTGCACCTGCCGCATGGCCGCAGCGATCTCGGCCGTGCGCGCCTCCACCCGGGCCTCCAGCTCTCGCGCGAACTGACGCACGGTCTCCAGGGCCTGGGCCTTGGCGGCCTCCGCGTCGCGCCTGAATCCCTCGTAGCGGCGGCTGATCGCAAAGTTCAGAATCAGCAGAAACAGCACCAGGCCCACGTAGTAGCCGTGGTCAAACGCCGCGTGGGGCGGCAGAAACCCCAGGTTGCGCGCCAGCCGCAGGCCCACCGTCAGCAGCACCGGCATCGTGGCCCACAGCATGAGGCGCGCGTCGCGTAAGCCTCCACGCGCCTGCACCGCCGGCACCGCGGCCAGCAGCGGCACGCTGGACAAGTGCACCACCGTGAAAAAGGGCCGGGCCCAAGGCCACTGAAACAACTGATCGGCCAGGAACATCGACACCGAAAAGGCAAAGAGGCCACCCACCAGCGCGCGCGCCCAGCTGCGGCCTGAAGGCCCCAACAAGCCCGTGAAACGAAACATGAACAAAAAGGCCATGGGCTGGGCCAGCATCCAGGCCGCCACGGTCAAGGCGTCGTTCAGCCTGGGTGAGGTGTCCAGCCCGTACTGGTAGCCAAAGCCCTCCAAGAACAGCACGCTCAGGAAGCTGATGAAAACAAAAAGCCCGAACAGCCCATACGGTGCATCGCGCGTGGCCTAGATCCGCAGCCACCACGTGCGCGGCACCACCGGACGTGAAGGCATCTCAGCCAGACCTTCCTCTTGAGGCTCCTCACGACCCCCATCGTGCACGCCAGTTGGCCTGCACGGAACAAGAAATTTCTGACAAATCCTGCAAGGCTACGCCGAATGCACTGCCACATCCAGTAAATTGCAAGGGGTCGCATTACAGTTGCGTCTAGCGTATTGATTTCCAAAGTTCAAGGTGATTCCAGCCCAGCACGCTCTGGTAGCACCAGAGGTGCTTTTTTGTCGTTGGTGGCCGCTTGCTCTGCCGTCGGCCCACTGGAAGCACCACAAAGACCCGGGAGACCACCCTCGTGAAACTGCAGACCACCTACGCACCTGCCCCTTCTCACTCGCAGCTTTGGCAGCGCGGCCTGATTGCGGCTGCAGCGGTCGCGCTGGGCGCTTGCTCCACCGTGGAGGTGCAGCCTTTGCAGCCCAAGGACATGGGTGCGGCCACCGCCTCGGATGCCCGGGCCATCCGCAAGGATGTGGAGCCCATCACCGCGCCGCTGAGTCTGGAGGAGGCCATGGCGCGGGCGCTGAAGTACAACCTCGAACGCCGCGCCAAGATGATGGAAGAGGCGCTGGCCCTGGGCCAGTTCGACGTGTCCAAGTACGACATGCTGCCCAAGCTGGTGGCTTCGGCAGGCTACACCTGGCGCAACAACGACAAGATCAGCCTGAGCCGCAGCGCGGCCGACGGCACGCTGTCACCCTCGCAGTTCATCTCCAGCGACCGTGACCACACCCTGCACGGGTTGGAGTTCACCTGGAGCCTGCTGGACCTGAGCCTGGGCTACTACGGTGCCAAGCAGCAAGGTGACCGGGCGCTCATCGCCCTCGAAAGACGCCGCAAGGCCATGGCGCAGTTGCTGCTGGATGTGCGCAACGCCTACTGGCGCGCCACCGCGGCGCAAAAGCTGCAAGACCTGGTCAAGAGCACCATCGCGCTGGCGGAAGACGCCCTCAAGGAGGCCCGCAGCGCTGAGGGCGAGCGCCTGCGCAACCCCATCGACTCGCTGCGCTACCAGCGGCAGCTGCTCGAAAACATGCGGCTGCTGGAGTCCATCGAGGCCGAGCTCACCACCGCTCAGGTGGAACTGGCACAACTCATCAATGCGCCCTCGGGCACCAACATCGTGCTGGCCGACCAGGCCGAGCGTGACGTCAGCGCGGTGCTGCTGGCACAGCCCATGGCCCGCATGGAAACCATCACCCTGGCCAACAACCCTGACCTGCGCGAGAGCCACTACAACGCCCGCATCGCCCGTGAAGAAGTGCGCCGCACCATGGCCAAGCTCTTCCCCAACGTCAGCGTGAACTGGGGCATCAAGTACGACTCCGACAGCTACCTGGTCAACCGCGACTGGCAGGAGGCCGGCCTGCAGGTCACCTTCAACCTGTTCAACCTGTTCACCGGGCCCACCCAGATCAAGGCCGCCGAGGCTGGCGTGGCGCTGGCCGACCAGCGCCGCATGGCCATGCACCTGGGCGTGCTCACGCAGATGCACCTGGCGCGCCTGTCACTGGCCAACGCACGCAAGCAGTTCGACCGCGCCGACGCCATCTGGACCGTGGACCGCAAGATCGCCGAGCTGGTGCAAAGCCGCGAGGCCGCCCAGGCCCAGAGCAAGCTGGAGGTGGTGAGCAACGGCACCACCGCCACGCTCAGCCTGCTGCGGCGCTACCAGGCCCTGGCCCAGGTGCAGGCGGCGGAGAACCGCTTCATTGCCAGCCTGGGCATCGAGCCACAGATCGGCAGCGTGCAAGACCTGAGCGTGAACCAGATCGTCGAGCAGTTCCGCAGGCAGTTCAACGCGCTGGGCCAAGTCTTCCAGTGACCCGGCTTCAGGGGCCGCTGATGCGTGCCGCCCGCTGCCTGAGCTTATGGGCGCTGGCCACCGTGGCGCTGTGGGCGCCCGCGGTTGCCCACGCCCAGGGCGCGCCACGACCGCAACCCGAGGCCCTGGCGCCTGGGCTGGGCGCCGCCGTCTCGAGGCAGGAGATCCGGGCCCAGCTCACCCCGCGGCGCTACACCACCATCGCCGCCGAGGTGGGCGCGCGCATCAAGACCCTGCCCGTGGCCGAGGCCGGCGCCTTCAAGGCCGGCGAGTTGCTGGTGGGCTTTGACTGCTCGGTGCAAGAAGCCCAGCGTGACAAGGCCCGCGCCGAGCTGGAGGCCTCGCAGACCAGCCTGCGGGCCAACCAGCGCATGGCCGAGCTGAGCGCAGCCGGGCAGCTGGAGGTGGACCTGGCCCGCATTGGCGTGGCGCGCAGCCAAGCCGAGCTGGCAGGCCAGCAGGCCCTCATCGACAAGTGCACCATCCACGCCCCTTTCGACGGCCGCGTGGCCGAGCAGAAGGTGCGTGAGCAGCAGTTCGTGCAGCCCGGTCAAGCCTTGCTGGACATCCTGGATGACACGAGCCTGGAGCTGGAGTTCCTCGTGCCCTCGTCCTGGCTGCGCTGGCTGAAGCCCGGGCAGGCGCTGAAGGTCAGCATCGACGAGACACGCAAGACCTACCCCGCGCGCTTCACCCGCATTGGCGCACGGGTGGACCCCGTCAGCCAGTCCGTCAAGGTGGCCGCCACGATCGACGGCAGTTTTCCTGAACTGATTGTCGGCATGAGCGGCCGCGTGACCGCCGCGCCGCAGTGACCACCCTTACCGTTACCGATACCCCCCGCCCTACCGCGAGGACTGCACCATGAACCACATCTACCGCAACGTCTGGAACGAGATCACCCGCACCTATGTGGCGGCCGCCGAGATCGTCAAGGGCCGAGGCAAGCGCAGCAAGAGCAGTGCATCGGCGCAGGGTTCTGAAGACGCTGTGGCTTCCGCAGGGCTGCGGGTTCAACAAGGCATCGCCCAGCAGGCGCCGCCCGTGGTGGCAGCGCAAACCACGCGCTCGGCAACGCCTCGGCGCCGCCGCCTGGCCGCCGCCCTGCCCCGCCCCATGGCCCTGGAGCAGCGCTTCATGTTTGACGGGGCGGCGTTTGGGGATGTGGTCAGCGCCGTGGACCGCTCGGCGGGGGATGCCGAGCGGCATGCAGGTTCGGATCGGTTTGCGGGCCGGGTGGCACCGTCTGCAGCCCGCGAGGTACCGGCATCCGCAGCCCTGACCGGTGCCCCGCTGCCCAGCCGCGCGCCCGCGCCGCTTGAAGGCCAAATCGACGCCCGACTTGGCGGGCGGGTCGACGGCCAGCTTGACCGATTCGAAGGCAGTTTCGACAGGCGGCTGGACCGCCAACTCGACGCGCTGGCCAGCCATCCACAGGCCGAGACCGCGAGCCGCCCGGCCGGGCTCAGTCTGGACATGCAGGCACAGCCGGCTGGCGAACCCGCCACCCTGGCTGTCAACCTGAAGGCGGCACAGACCGAGGCCGAGCGCCTCGTGACCGAATTCCTGTCGCAGCCGGATGCCCAAAACCGGCTGTTCCAGGTGTTCCAGGGCAGCAGTGCGTACGCAGAACCCTTGGCGGCGTGGAGCGCGGCCGCCCAATCGTTACTGCAGTCCCTCACCAGCGAAGGCGAGACCGTGCGCGTGGAGTTGCGCAGCGGCGCCGAGATGCCCACCGCGCGTGGCGCCTTTGCCGCCGTCGGCCCGCAGGGCACGCCCGTCATCTACCTCAACGCCGACTGGGCTGCGGCGCAGACTGACCCAGCGGCCATCACCAGCGTGCTGGTGGAGGAGATGGGGCACTACCTGGACGCGCGCATCAACGGCGTGGCCGATACGCCGGGGGATGAGGGGGAGCGGTTTGCCTATGGCCTGGCACACGGCCAAGCTGGCGGTGCAGGCGTGGGTGGCGATGACGACCAGTCCACGCTGCAGATCGACGGCTCCTCGGTGGCGGTAGAAACAGCGAGCTTGAACTTTCCGGGGGCGGGCAGTGGAAGCCTGAACTTCGCCGGATTCGTGATCGACACCACCCGCACCCCAGCAGCGAAGGAAGCCAACAAGCACGACTTCATCAAGAGCCCGAGCGTCTCCATCACCAGCATCTCGATCACCGACGCCCAGTCGTCCAGGTCGTTCAGCGGCAACGACGTGTCGGTCAGTGCAACCATCACCTACTCCGACAACACCTCCGACACGGTGCATGGCTGGATCAGCCGCCCCATCAAGGTGGGCGGACAGGTCAAGGGCTTCTATTTCTGGTCAGACACGAGCTTCACATCCCTGTCTCTTGCACAGACCGACGGCAACATGGACGGCGACGGTTCGACGGCTGACAACCGCGGCTTCGTCATCGTCTGGGACAAGGACTACTTCAACAACCTCACCACCACTGGCGGCTTTGCCAGCGTCGGCTCGTCATCAGACCGGGTGGACACGGCGCTGAACTCGCTGTTGCCGACCCAGGTACCGCCAGTGGCCAACAACGACACCACAACCGGCACGCCTGACGCAGCGGTGGCAGGGCGCCCCGCGCTTGAGCAGGGCTTCAACTCCAACACCTCCGCCGTGGTCACCGCCACGGTCAACGCCACCGGCAATGTCATCACCAACGACACCGGAGGCAACGGGACCCTGCGCGTCACCAACGTTACCGCCACAGCTGGGCCTTCTTCAAGCGTGAGCAGCACCGCCGCAGGCGTGGTCACGGGCAGCTACGGCACGCTGACGCTGAACTCCAACGGCAGCTACACCTACGTGGTCAACAACGCCCTGTTGCCCGTAGACCGCCTGCTGACCGGGACGCTGAACGACAGCTTCACCTACACCATCGGCGACGGCGCCGGCGGCACCGCCAGCGCCACCCTGACCATCACCGTCAACGGCAGCAACGATGCGCCAGTGGCGGCGAACGACTACAACATTGCCAAGGAGACGACGACCGGCACGGGAGCAGTGACTGGGTTCTCGGCGACGGGTGTGGTGGCGAGCGGCACCCATGTGCTCGCCAATGACACGGATGTGGATACGGGGGACACCAAGACGGT
>CAYSOD010000033.1:0-2760 GCA_964432385.1 uncultured Rubrivivax sp. | reverse complement strand
GGGCTGACGAGCGCCGCCAAGCTCTTCATCACGGTGTACGGCACCGGCACCAACGATCCCGTTCCCGCCAACGACACTGGCAGCGCCACGGAGTCGGGCGTCCAGAACAACGCCGCGCCCTACACCGGGGAGTACACCAACACCGCGGCGACCGGCTCTAACGCGACGGGCGATGTGCTCTCCAACGACAAGGAGAGGTCCAGCACGGCCGCCGGCGCGTTCACCAACAACGGTGTGGTGAAAAGCATCGTGCGGGAGGGTTCAGGTCTTGCCGTCACCGGCGTAGACACCGACAACCTCCGAAGCACCTCGCAATCAGGCACGGTGGCGGGTCTGTACGGTTCATTGACCATCAGCGACCTGGGCGCCTACACCTACACGGTGGACGACAACAACACCACGGTCAACGCCCTGCAGGTGGGCAGCAGCCTGACAGAGAACTTTCTCTACCGCATCACCAACTCCCTGTCACCGGCCGGCAGCAGCTGGGCCCGCCTGACCATCACCATCAATGGTACGAATGACGCGCCCACTGCCGTGCAGGACACGGTCACAGCCTACGCAGGCTCGCCTGCGGCTACTGGCAACGTCCTGACCAACGACACCGACCCTGACACGGGGGACACGTTGACGGTGGCCAAGGCGCAGAAGGGCGGCACCGTATCAGGCAGTTTGAATAACGTGCCGGACAGCTCTACCAGCACAACCACTGGCGCCAACGCACCGCTGAGCATCACTGGCGACTTTGGCACCTTGAAGATCGGCGCTGACGGGACGTACAGCTACACGGTGGACGAGTCCCTCACCGCGGTGAAGGCCCTGCTGGCCACGGGCACTGCCGAAACTGACACCTTCACCTACCAAGTGCGCGATGCGCGCGGCGCCTTTTCGACTCACCAACTGGTGGTGACCGTGCGCGGGCAAAACGACGCGCCGGTCAACGCCTTCGGTGGAACAGCCTTCAGTTCCACCGCACAGACAGGCATCACCACCGCGATGAACACCGCGGTGACCTTCAGCTCCAGCGGAGCCGGTGTGTTGTCCGTGGCCGACGTGGACACGAACCTCTCCTCCATCGTGGTCACCGTGGAGAACGGCACGCTGGACTTCACTTCACCACCCTCCAACGTGACGTTGAGCGCCAACAGCGGCGCGACGATCACGATCTCGGGCGGGACCCAAGCCCAACTCAACGCCGCTCTGGCGCTGCTGCGCTATACGCCCACCACGAGTTACGTCGGCACTGACTTCCTGACCATCAACAGCGTCGACGCGCTGGGGGCGCGGGACATCGATGGGCTGGCGATCAGCATTCCGAAGAACACGACCGTCACCGTCAGCGAGGCGGGCCTTGCTACAGGCAGCAATGCCTCAGCCGACAGCGAGTACGCATCGGGCAACGCCAGCAGCCAGAACGTGAGTCTGGCCCTGCCCACGGGCCAGACCGTGACGGCGCAAGGCCCGACAAATTCGACCTACGGCACATGGTCTGTAAATGCGGATGGCACTTACCGGTACCAGCTCACGTCCCGCGCGAATCACAGCGGTGGCGCAGTCACCGACACCTTCACCTACACCGCCTATGACAGCGTGGGCAATGCGGTAACGAACCGGGTGACGGTGACCATCACCGATGACGCTCCTACCGCCAACGCCGACACCGATTCCGTCACCGAGGACACCACTACGACGGCCACCGGTAACGTCATCACTGGCGTGGACTTGAGCAGCGGTGCCGACGCCAACAGCACCGACGGCGTGGCGGATACGAAAGGTGCAGATAACTCCTCGGTGACCGTGGTCGGCGTGGCAGCAGGCACGACCGGCACCGCCCTTGACAGCAGCAGCACTGTAGGCGCGCCAATAACCGGCACCTATGGCTCTATCAACATTGCGGCAAACGGCGAATACACGTACACCCTCGGCAACAGCAATGCCAACGTGCAGGCCTTGAAGGGCGGTCAATCGGTATCAGAGATCTTCACATACACCATCAAGGATGCCGATGGCAGCACAAGCTTCGCCGCAGTAACGGTCACCATCAACGGGACCAATGATGCGCCCGTCAACACCGTCCCCGGCGCTCAGACCGTCAACGAGGACACCTCACTGGCTTTCACAGGCGCTGCCCTCATCAGCGTCAACGATGTCGACGGCAACCTCGCCACCACTCAACTGACCGTCACCCAAGGCACCTTGAGCGTCACCTTGGGCTCCTCCGGCGCCACCATCAGCGCAGGCGCGAGCGGCTCCTCCACCCTCACCCTCAGCGGCACCCAGACCCAGATCAACGCCGCCTTGGCCACCCTCACCTACCAGGGCAACCTCAACTTCAACGGCAGCGACACCCTGACCGTTGTGTCCACCGACAGCGCCGGCACCCCGCTGTCTGACACTGATACAGTGACCATCACCGTCACACCGGTCAACGACGACTTCACCGACGCCAACGAGACCCTCAGCGTGGCCGAGGACAGCTCAGCCACCACCGGCAGCCTGCTCACCGGCAGCTCCAGCGTCGATGGCCCCCTGAGCATCGCCAGCTTCTCCATCGCCGGCGAGACCGGCACTTTCACCCTCGGCTCGGCCTACACCGTCACCGGCAAGGGCTCCATCACCGTCAACTCAGACGGCTCCTACAGCTTCACCCCAGCCGCCAACTACAACGGCTCCTTCCCCGTCATCACCTACACCGTCACCGACGGCTCCGGCACCGACGACACCTCCACGCTGACCATCACCGTCACACCGGTCAACGAC
>CAYSOD010000032.1:0-15406 GCA_964432385.1 uncultured Rubrivivax sp. | reverse complement strand
GCAGCAGGCCCTTGTAGATGACGGTGCGGCAGCTCATGCTGGGCACGTAGTACTCACGGCTGTGCGTCAGCTTCAACGCCTGAATGGCGGCTGAAGCCGTCTTGCGGATCACGTACAGCTTGCGCTCCAGCGCGTCGGGCACGATGACGTCCGGGCCCCGACCAATGAAGACCTGGCGAATCACCGGCTCTTTGGCGCGCACGGTGGGCGACATGGGCATGTCGCGGTCCACCGGGACATCGCGCCAGCCCAGCAGCACCTGGCCTTCGGCACGGATGGCCCGCTCCATCTCCTGCTCGCAAGCCAGGCGCGAGGCATGCTCCTTGGGCAGGAAGATCATGCCCACGCCGTACTCGCCGGGCGCCGGCAGCATCACGCCCACGCGACCATCGGGAGCTTGGCCGGACGCTGCCATTTCGGCGCGGTAGAACTCGTCGGGAATCTGAATCAGGATGCCGGCACCGTCACCCATGAGGGCGTCAGCACCCACGGCGCCGCGATGGTCCAGGTTCTCCAGGATCTTCAGGCCCTGCTGCACGATGGCGTGCGCCTTCTGGCCCTTGATATGCGCCACAAACCCGACGCCGCAAGCGTCGTGTTCGTTCTTCGGGTCATACAGGCCCCGCGCCTGAGCAGCCGAGATCGGGTCAACGGCCTGCGTGGGCGATGTCGATGGGGCGCGGATGGGAGCCATGTCCATGCGGGTCTCCTGGGCTTTTTCAATGGGAGCGGGAGGATACTGCGCCGCAGCAATGTTCTCAAGCCGAATGAAATGGGGTCAGGTTAAATTTAAATGAAGGCATTTTCTGGCATTTCTTTAAATGGGGCCACATTGAAGCCGTGGACCCTCACTTGACGCGAGGGGCGCCGAACCCAAGCAAATCGCCTGCCAGGCCAGCCCTGGCCCGCGCGCCAGGACAGGATGCCTCAGCACTCAGCGCTTGCGAGCATCCCCGCACTCTTGTTGGTGTGCTTGAAACGACGCTGCTCAGGAACGCAAGAACACACGAGCACTTCACAAGCGCTGAGCCTGCCGCGCAGGGCGCCCTCGGGGCCGGGGCATCACCGATCGGCCTATCGCCGGCTCCAGGCTCCTGAGGAACTCCTCATCACCCAGGGGCCAACCCCGCCGGGTGGCCAGTGTGATGCGCTGCACCACATCGGACGGCAGCATGGCCTCCAGGCGGGAGCGCCACGCCGCCTCGCGCTCGAATGGGGTGTTGCCCAGGCTCCACCAGACAGCAGGCTCCGCGACCAGGGGGTCGCGGGTCAGTCCCAAATGGTGCGCCAGACTGGACCAAGGCCCTGGCTCGTCCTGGCCTGAAGCACCATGGCGCCACGGATGGGACTCGACGTACAGCATGCAATCAGCCAGCCAGGCGCCCGCCTGGATCAGGGACGACCGAAAGCGCCCCTCCCACAAGGTGCCGCGACGGCCATGACGGCGGTTGAACTCGGCCGCGTGGCGGCGCCCCAGCGCTTGCATCAACCCGCCCAACCCTTCCGAGGAAGAAGGGGTCACCACCAGGTGAAAGTGATCGTCCAGCAGCAGCCAGGCGTGGACGTCCACACGGTGCGTGACCGCCGCGTCGCGCAACAAGCCCTTCCAGCCCGCACGGTCCTCATCATCCAGGACGATAGCCTGATGGTTGTGGCCCCGCTGCACCACATGGTGGGCGTGACCAGGCAAACACAGGCGGGGAAGTCGGGCCATGGGTCAAGGGTTGCGCAACGCAAACGTGGCTGCGTGTTCAGACTGTCAGCGCTGTGACCGGCAGGCCCAGGACCGCCCCCGCCGAGTCGACAAACTCAAACTGCCTCAGACACCCGAACCGATGCATCCAGCACCGCACGCACCACCGCGTCTGGCGCCGGCCGCACCGCAGCGCGCCCGAGAGTCTCCAACACGACGAAGCGGATCTCGCCCGCTTCGGCCTTCTTGTCCCGGCCCATCCACTCGAGGTAGCGGCCGGCACCCAGATCAGGAGCCCGAACCGGCAGGCCAGCGCGCACCAGCAGACGGTGCATCCGCTCCAGCGCCATGGGTGGCACCAACCCGAGGCGCACCGACAGGTCGGTGGCCATGCGCATGCCACATCCCACGGCCTCGCCGTGCAGCCACTGGCCGTAGCCCAAACCCGACTCGATGGCATGGCCGAAGGTGTGGCCGAAATTGAGAATGGCCCGCAGCCCGCCTTCCTTCTCGTCCTGCCCGACCACGTCGGCCTTGATCTCGCAGGAGCGACGGATGGCGTACGTCAGGGCCGCGGGATCGCGCGCCAGCAGATCGTCCAGGTGGTCTTCGATCCACGCCAAGAAGCCCTCGTCGGCGATGGGCCCGTACTTGATGACCTCGGCCAGGCCGGCGATGAACTCGCGCTGCGGCAGGGTCTGCAAGGTGTCCAGATCGCACACGACCCGCTGCGGCTGGTAGAACAAGCCAATCATGTTCTTGCCCAGGGGGTGGTTGATGGCCGTCTTGCCACCCACCGACGAGTCCACCTGCGCGAGCAAGGTGGTGGGCACCTGTACGAAGGGTACACCGCGCATGTAGCAGCCGGCCGCAAAGCCGGTGATGTCGCCCACCACACCACCACCCAGTGCAAAGAGCACCGTCTTGCGGTCGGCCGTGTGTTCCAACAAATGCGTGAAGATGCTGTTGAGGGCCGGCCAGTCCTTGTGATCCTCGCCATCGGGCAAGGTCAGCACCGTGACCTTCGGGTAGTGCGGACTCAGGGCCTGCACCAGACGCTCGGCCCAGGGCGGCGCGATGGTCACGTTGCTCACGATCACCGCCTGCGAGGCTTTGGGCAAACCGACCCAAGACCGAGGCTGACCCAGCAAGCCGCTGCCGATCAGGATGTCGTAGCGCTCGCGACCGGTGTCGACGCGGACAGTCTGGGTTTCACCTTGTCGTGTCGCAGCAGGCGAGCAGGATGAACCGGAAGGGGAGGTGTCGGCGAGGCCCATAGGCGGGCAGTGTATCGGCGGCTCGGCAGCCGGACGAGAGCTGGCAAGGGTGCAGGACAGACGCCGATCAGGAGCAGGTCAGAAGGGCTGGCGGTACCCGCGAATACGGCAGGCAGCGGTTGGCACTTGAGATCAGCCGGCCGCTTGCGGTGCAGGATCCACGGGCGATGGCACAGCGTTGGCATCGATCAACCCGGCCAGTTCCAACTGCATCAGGATCATATGCTGCAGTCCCTGAACCGAAGGACGGGCGGTCTCCACCGTGAAATGTGCCGTACGCCGGTACAGCGGATCACGCTCACGGTACAGGTCACGAAGGCGCTTCAAAGGATCAGCCACCTGCAGCAGCGGCCGGTGCGTGTCATGCCGCAAGCGGCGAAACAGTTCCTCCGGCGTGGCGCGCATGTAGAAGACCTTGCAGCGGGCGTCCAAGGCCTCCCGATTGGCCGCACGGAGCACCACACCACCGCCCGTGGCGATCAGCAAACGCTGACCATGCGACAGGTCCTCGATGACCGCCTCTTCTTCATCGCGAAACGCCGACTCTCCATGCGTCTCGAAGAAGGCGCGGATCGGCATGCCGATGCGAGCCTCCAGCTCGGTGTCCGCATCCACGAACTGCAAACCCAGATGTCGCGCTAGGTGCCGCCCGACGGTTGTCTTGCCGCAACCCGGCATGCCTATGAGAGCGAGGTTCATGACTCGCGCACGGCGCAGGGGAGACAGCGGCTGCGCCCTGGCCGACGCAATCTGAAAGTCACCGGCAGTCCCCCAAGGGATCGGTATTCAATCCGTCGTCGATGATCACCAGCTTCGCAGTGGCTGAGGCCCCCTTGTTATCGACCACAGTAATGACCACGTCAAAGGCATTGGCTGCTGCGGGCTGGGTCGGGTCCGTCACAGCCACACCGCTGATCGCGTAACGGGTCACGTCGGTATTGCTGCATAGCGTGCCTGAGCTACCCCTGGAAACCCTGATCTGGTTGCCATTGACGATGCTCACTGCGGTCCTAACGGGATCCGTGGTGTAGGCCGAAAAACCACTGGCGCCACCGTAGATATTCAGCAAGAGATTGCCTGCTGCGCCGGAGACGCCCAACTGATAGGTCTCCGGCAAGATGAGCGTCGTGGGCGACAAGCGCAATTGGGTGGCCGACTGGGTGACCGTCAATGTCACTTGTTGCACCTGACCAGCGGCGTCCGTGACCGTGATCGTGGTCGAGCCGGCATTGTCCATGCGGAAGGTCCCTGGGGACGGTCCTGGCGAAACGCTCGTCAGGGTTGCCACCGAACTGTTGTTGACCGTGAAGGAGTAGGGACTGGTGCCACCCGTCACCGCAAAGGCCAGAACGTCCCCCACATTGGCAGAGGCCGTCGTGGGTGAAACGGTCATGGTCTGAACCCCCGACTGGGCGACCGTCACAGCCAAGCTGACCTGAGTACCCGCCGCATCGGTCACCACCACGTTGGCCGCCCCCGCCGCCACAGGTGTCAGGATCAGGTTGGAACTCGCACCAGGCGACGCTACCGTGACCACGGAAGCATTGGTGGAGACAGCCGTGTAAGGAGTTCGGCCACCCAAGATGCCATAGGTGGTGGCTCCCGAGCTCAACCCCAAGGTCACTGCTGCCCCTGGACTCAGACGCAAGGGCTGCACGCCGCCAACGACCACGTTGAAGCTCACACGGCTTCCTGCGGAGTCTGTCACCGACACTGTGGCGGTGCCGATGCCGGCTGGGGTCAAGACCAGCTGGGTGGAGGATGTTGCCGGCACCGTGACCACAGCAGGATCGCTCGATGCAAAAAGGTAACTGCCCGATCCACCACCGACCGTGAAGGTCTGCGGTACGCCAACAGCAAGGCTGGCAAGCGCCGGTGCGGACGTGAACAGAGGAGTCAGCACATTGTTCTGTGCGGTCACCGAAACGTTCTGGATTTGGCCCAAAGAATCGATGACGGCAATGTTCGAGGAGCCGATCGCCGTGAGCTGAACAGTGAAGGCCGTCGCAGTTCCGAACGCCGCTGCAGCGGCAACGTTCTGGTTGGCAACCGTGGCGGTGTAGACCGGCGTACCTCCTCGGATTTCGAAGCGGACGACATCACCCACTGTGCCAGTTGCCGCCAGGGGTGTGACAGCCAACGGTGCCGCCGCCCCCGAGGCTACTGCAACGGCGATCGGGACGGTGGCACCCAGTCGATCAGTGACCTGTAGATTCGCAGAGCCGACTCCAATCCCCGTAATGGTGAAAAGATTGCCGGCCACATTGACCGTGGCCACGGCCACGTTACCGCTGGTCACTGTGTATGGCGATGCCCCGCCACGAATCTCGTAAGTCTGCGCGTTGAGGACTCCGGGAGAGACCGTCACGGTCGCAGGGGCCGTGGTGTGCAAGGCAACAGCCCCGCCTACGGTCACCTGGAAAGAAGTACGGGCACCCAGAGAGTCCGTGATGACAATTTGTGCCGTTCCTCCAGAAAGGGAGTTCAAAGTGAGGGTATTGCCTACCAAGGCGGAAGTTACGACGGCAGGATCGTTGCTGACGGCCTGATAAACAGGCAATCCGCCCGCGAACGCCGGAGAGCCACCGTCCACGATGAAGCTGCGTTGCGCACCCGCAGACATCACCACGTTTGCCGGTGCAGAAGTGAAGAGCGGAGTCTGGTTGCCGACCGTGACTGCGATAGAGACGGTTGCCCCGATCGAGTCACGTATGGCTACTGCACCATTGCCTGGCGATACACCCGTGATGGTCAGAACACTTCCAGCAACGCTGGCCGAGACGCTGGCAGGATTGCCTGAACTCACGAAGTAGGGCGATCGCCCCCCCAGGATGGAGAAGGTCTGAGAAGTGCCCTGGCCTACGTTCAAGCTGGCTGGCGCAGTGGTAAACAAGTCTACTGAAGAACCTACGGTTGCCGTGATCGTCACTGCCGACCCGGCACCATCGGTAATGGCCACGGTGGCCGTGCCCGAGGCAACTGGGGTCAAAGTCACAACAGAACCCGCCACAGATGCAGCCAGAACCGACTCATTACTGCTGCCCACCCGATACGGTGCCACGCCGCCCGAGACCAAGACCGTACGGACGGCGCCGAGCGGCAAGGTCACCTGTGGCGGCACGCTCAGCCCCAGCGGAGTGACGGGCGCAGCAACCACGGTGACCGTCAAGTTCTGGACCTGCCCACGCGAATCGGCCACCACGACAGAGGTCGATCCCGCCTTGAGCAGGTTCAAGACGAACCTGTTGGAAGTCTGTTGCGCCAGGGACGCCACCGCGGGATTTGTGGGTACTACCGAGTAGGCGGGGTCACCTCCGAACATCAGGACGGTCAGACTGTCGCCCACTGCCCCGGACACGCCAGCAGGCGACACGGTCAAGGCCTGACTTGCGTTGGTGCTCACAGTCACAGCCAAAGGAATCGCCACCCCAAGAGCATCGCGTAGCGACACCGTCGCCGTTCCAGACACCAACCCATTGACAGTCAATGTGTTGCCGCTGACCGATGCCGTGGCCACCGCCGTGTTGCTGCTCGTGGCCGTGTACGGCGCAACGCCCCCACCAACCGAATAAGCCTGAGTGCTCGCCGGCCCCACCGTGATGGAACCAGGTGCCGTTGTGAACAGCGCCACAGCCGGCCCCGCCGTCACCGCCACACTCTGCGTCGCACCCGCCGCATCCCTGACCACCACCGTAGCCGAACCCGTTCCCACCGCATTCAGCGTCAGCGTCGTCCCACTCAAATTCGCCGTGACCACCGCAGTGTTGCTGCTCGACACGGTGTAGCTGGGAACGCCTCCTCCCACAACAAATGTCGAAGTTGTTCCACTCGGCAGGGAAACAGCTGGTGCGGACGAGACAAAAAGGGCCTGAGATGGCGATACGGTCACCGCAATCAGCTTCTGAACGCCTGTTGAATCACGAACAGTCAGCTGAGCACTCCCTGGCAGAAGCGCCCCAATAGAGAAGGTATTACCGCTGGATGCCACCGATACAACAGCCGAATTGCTGCCAATGACTTGATAGGGTGCCACCCCCCCCGAAATCTGGTACGAGCCCGTCGTGCCAGGCGTGAGGGTCAGAGATTCTGGAGCCGTGACGTTCAAAGGGCTACTCGCGCTGACGGTCACGCTGATGGGGGTGGTACGTCCCTGAGAGTCGAAGACCGACACAGTGGTCGACCCAACGCCTAAACCCTCCAGCGACAACTTGGCCCCGGAAACGGTGGACGAAACAACGGTCGAATTTCCGCTGCTCGCGGTATAGGGCCCAACCCCACCACCGATGGAGAAGCTTTGCGCTGGTGCACCCTTGGCGAGCACAATATTGGCTGGTGATGTGGTGTACAGAGCAACGACATCAGCACTGCCCACAGTGACGGAGAGGCTCACCCGACCGCCAACAGCGTCAGAAATCTGAACATTTGCCGTACCCGAAGCCAGACCCGAAATACTGACAGTGTTTCCGGCGGTCGAAGCCCTAGCGACTGTCTCGTTACTGGAAGTCGCCACATACGGCCCCGTACCACCCCCAATGGAATAGACCGGTACGGTACCCACCCCTATCACGACGGGACTGGCAGCCGATGTAAACAGTGGGACTTGGCCCGTGCCAACCGTCACATTGATAGAAACTGTTGCCCCTCTGGAATCACTCACCACGACTGCGGTACTACCGGACTTCTGGCCAGAAACGGTGAAGGCAGTGCCCGAAGTGTTCAGCGCGGCAGTGGCCGTTGCGCCATTGGCGGAAGCCACTGAAAAGGGCCCCGAACCTCCACCGATATTGAAGGTCTCGGTAGCACCCACGGCAAGTGCCACCTGGGCTGGCGCTGTCGTGAACAGCGCCGTGCCGGAACCGACGGTCACGGCAAGAGCAACCGCGGCCCCTGCGGAGTCCTTGACGGTAACCGTGGCCGTTCCACCCTTGACACCGCTGATCATGAAGGCCGCATCGCCACTCATACCCGCGGTCACAGCTGACAGATCGCTGCTGGATATCAAGTACGGTGGCCTACCGCCGGATATCGAATACTCAGCGGCACGGCCCACATCGATGGTGACCGCTGCAGGCGCCGAAGTGAACAGTGTCGTCAAACCACCTAGCGCCGGCTTGCCAGAGTCGCCTCCACCACCACCGCAGGCTGCGACCAGCACACCCAGCATCAACAGGCAAATCCTTAGCAACATGTTTGTCTCTCGCTTGAGGCCATAAGCGGGGTGGGCTGTCCTGGTCCTGCAGTCACTTGGCACCTGGCCCGTCCGCGACGATCTTGGGGGTGATGAAGATCAGTAGTTCCGTCTTGTTGATCGTCCGGGCAGTGTTCTTGAAGAGGTTGCCCACGTAAGGCACGTCGCCCAGCAAGGGCACCTTGTTGACCTCGTTCTTCTCCGTCTGGATGTAGATACCGCCTATCACCACAGTACCGCCGTTCTGGACCATGACCTTGGTCTTGGCATGCTTGGTATCGATGGCAAAGCCTGACGGCGTGGTGCGACCCACGCTGTCCTTGTTCACGTCCACATCCAGAATCACGTTGCCTTCGGGGGTGATCTGAGGCACAACCTCCAGCTTCAGGTTGGCCTTCTTGAAGGTGACCGCCGTAGCACCACTGGACGTGGCGTTCTGGAACGGGAGTTCTTCGCCCTGCTCGATCAAGGCGCGGTCTTGATCGGCCACGATCACCCGAGGACTGGACACGATCTTGCCCTTGCCCTCGGCTTCGAGCGCTGAGAGTTCAAGGTTCAGGAACCGGTTGGCGCTGGGGCTGAACAGAGACAACGCAAAGGTGGCCGGACTCAGCCCGAGCCGGCTGGTATTGGCTGGGAGGTTGACAAACGAAGGATCGGAAAAGGTACCCGTCTGCGCGCCGCCCGTCCCGCCAGTAGTGCCTCCGGTAGTTCCCGCCTGTGAGCCGGTCCCCTGACCGGTCTGGGTCAGCGCAGTGCTGTAGTTATTCCCGAACGCCAGGTAGTTACCCCCGCCCACCGCATAACCCGGCACGCCGCCTTGAAGCCCGCGCAGGTCGCTACCCCCCAACTTGACGCCCAAGGCCCGACCGAAGGAATCATCAGCCTCCACGATCCGCGCCTCGATCAGGACCTGGCGTACGGGAATATCCACCTTGGCGATCAAGGCCTGCACTTGCTCCAGCTTGCTGGGAATGTCAGTCACGAACAATTGATTGGTTCTCACCTCAGCAATGACGCTGCCCCGTGGAGACAAGATGCGCGCAGAACTCGCGGACCCACCACCACCGGCTGCTGCCGCTGCACCCAAAGCGGTCCCCGGGCCAGTGCCCGCAGCACCCGGAGCTGTGCCTCCGCCCCCTCCCCCACCGCCGCCACTCAGAGCGCGGGCGAGCGTCTCGGCCTTGGTGTAATTCAACTGGAAGGACTGCGTACGCAGCGCCTCGAGGTCGGCCAGCTTGTTGCGAGCTTCCAGTTCGGTCTGGTCCTTGGCGTTGAGTTCCTCTTTGGGAGCGACCAACAACACGTTGCCCGTCTTTCGCACACCCAGACCCTTGCTTTGCAAGATGAGGTCCAGGGCCTGGTCCCAGGGCACGTCCTTCAGGCGCAGCGTCACGTTGCCCGTGACCGTGTCGCTGGTCACCACGTTGAAGTTGGTGAAGTCGGCAATCACCTGGAGCAGAGCCCGCACATCAATGCTCTGGAAATTCAGTGACAGCTTCTCCCCACTGAATCCGGAACCCTGGGCGAGACGGTTCGGATCCACGCGCACGGGACGGACCTCGAGCACGAACTGGTTGTCGGTCTGGTACGCGCTGTGCTCCCAAGTACCACGTGGCTCGACCACCATGCGCACCTTGTCACCCGACTGAACCGTGGAAATCGACTGCACGGGGGTGCCGAAGTCGGTCACGTCCAGGCGTCTACGTAAAGCGTCGGGAAGGGTCGACTTGAGGAACTCCACGACCAGGCTCTGACCTTGGTTGCGAATATCCACGCCCGTGTCCGGGCTTGGCAGGCTCACGATCACGCGACCGGTGCCGTCGGCACTCCGGCGAAAGTCGATGTCCCTCAATGCCGGCGACGAGGCCACTGGGGTTGCGGGTTGGCGGGTCGCTGGGGCAGAAGTAACGGCCCCAGGCGCCGCAGTCGTGGCCTGAGCGGCAGCCTGGGCGGTGCTGGGCGTGGCAGGCGTTGCAGTGGTCGCCGAAGACGCGGAAGCCTCCAGTCGCACCACCAGTGCACGGCCGTCGATCTGAGCCCGGTAGGCCGAAGGCTGCTTCAAATTCAGAACAACGCGGGTCCTCTCACCCACCTCTGCCACCGTCACGGTACGCAGGTTGCCCTGGTTGACTTCCACCAGGCTGTTGCCCATGGCGTTGGTCACGCCTGGAAAGTCGAGCGCTACACGAGGCGGGGCCTGAACGGCGAAACCGGCGGGCGCTGCGGTCAAGGGCTGGCTGAACTCAATCCTGACCACCTCGACGCCACCTTGCAAGGAAGCGCTGATCGACTGAATGGCCGATTGAGCCCATCCCAGGGCAGGCAGGAACGCCAGCGACGCCGCACCCAGCCACAGGATCGCGCGCGCTCGCCATCGGTCCAACATGTCAATCTCCTGATGCTCGGTCTTCATCGGGCCTTCTCTTGCATCTGCAGGGCCGTGATGCGCTCCACCCACTCGCCCGAGGCATCCTGCACGATTTCCCGCAATTCGATCCGGCTTTCTTCGATTTTCACCACGCGGCCGTAGTTCTGACCCATGTAATCCCCCAGCTTGACTTGGTACAGCAGTTTGTCCACGGTCAGGAGCGCAATAGGCCGTCCTTGCCGCAAAACGCTGCCCGTCAAGACCATAGCGTCCAGAGGAAAGGCTTCTAACGGCTCCCGTCGCCGCGTGAACTCTGCTGCCATGCGTGAGTCCACTTGCCGCACCTCTTGCCGCATAGCCCCAGACAGTTTCTGCGGATCGAAGGGGTCGAGATCCTGCTGCGCCAGATAGGGCTGAGGCTCGAAACGACCTGGCGGAGGAAGGGGCTGCACGCCAAACTTCACCTCTCGGCGTTGCTGCTCCGTCCAGGCCTGCAATTCTTCGCTGGGGGATGAACATGCTCCCAACATAAAGAGAACCAGCAAACCACAAGCGCGACGCATGGAGTGGTTATCCCGCCTCGTGAAAGGGCTCACTTCTTGGCCCCCTTCGCCGCGGCTTTACGACGCTCCTCCTGGGCCGCAGACTCATTGGGATCCAGATATCGGTACGTCCTGGCCGTCGCCTCAAGAGTCAGCACCATCGAGGCCGACCCTCGCCCGGGTTCCTTGCCCGCAACCTGCACATTGAGGTTCATGTCGTGCAAGGTCACGATACGAGACAGGTTTGCAATATCCGCTGTGAAGGCACCGACGTCATGGAACTTTCCGGTCACCTTTACCGCGATGGGCAATTCGGCGTAGTAATCCTTCACCACCACCTGCCCTGGCTTGAAGGATTCGAACAGCAGCCCGCGCCCTAAACCCGCCTGGTTGATATCGGACAGCAAGGCATCCATTTCCGCCTTGCCCGGTAACTGCTTCTCAACCTGGTTGACATACTCCTGCACCTGCAGTTTCTGTTTTCTCAATTCGCCCAGATTGATGGCTTGATTCAGTTTGGAACGAAAGTCACCCTTGAGTATGGGCTCACGGTCCTGTTCGGCCCGAAGCCGAGAAGCCGCATCCGATAGGACAACAAACCACCCCGCTACAGCCGCAGCGATAGCCGTCGCTAACCAGGCCGTGAACTTGGGCAGCCACGGCCATTGACCGGGTTCCCGCGGGTTCAAGCCCTGAAACTGTGACTTGGCGTTCTCCAGCCATTGACTCAAGTCAATGCTCGGACGACGGTCCTTAGCCAAGCGAGGGGTAGCCATCGTGTCGTCTCAGGAGGCCTTGGGTGGCCTGGGGGCGGAGGCCGCCGAGTCAGCTTCGGGACGCTTGATCTTCACCCGCATCGAAAACTCGTAGACCCGACTTGAGTCTTTTGCGCCAGGGGCCTGGGTCGTGGCCTTGATCTCGATGAGTTCTGGGCGTTCGAGCCAAGCTGCGCTTTGCGACATGCTGCGCAGCAGTTCAGACACCCTTTCGTTGGACTGAGCGAAGCCGCTCAAAAGAAAGCCGTTGCCCGACTGCACGATGGACTTCAGGTACAGGCCCTCAGGGGTGTGCCGAGCCAAGTCATTGAACACGTGGACGGGCACATTGCGGTCAGTTTGCAGGTCCTCGATAGCCCGCTGCCGAGCCTTCAGGGCTTCAATTTCCGACCGCAGCGTCGCAATGTCCTTGATCTGCCCCTCGAGCTTGGTGATTTCCGCCTTGAGGAAGGCGTTGCGGGTCTCCTGGATCGAAGTCATCTGGCTGAGAAAAGACTGGCCAAAGACCGCCAACCCGACCCCCGCTAACGCACTGGCTCCAAGTCCGACGAAAAAGGCCCGCTTGCGCAGCCGCCGCTTGGCCTCCCGATGCGGCAGAAGGTTGATCAGGATCACTGAACAAATCTCCGCATCGCAAGACCGCAGGCGATGAGGAAGGACGGTGCGTCACGTTCCAAGCGATCTGCCGCGATGGCAGGACCCAACTCCATCATGTCAAACGGGTTCACGACCAAGGCCTCAAAACCGGTCAGTTCCGTCACGCGCTCCTTCAAACCAGGAAGGTTGGAGGTCCCACCCGCCAAGAGCACGTAGTCCACCTTGTGATGGGGCGTGCTGGTAAAGAAATACTGCAGCGCACGGCCGATTTCCTGCGCCAGGCTGTCGACGAAAGGCTCTTGAAGATCGGTAAGGTACTCGGGGGGCAGGCCGCCCTCCACCTTCTTGCGCTCCGCTTCGTCAAAGCCCAGGCCGTACTGGCGAGAAATCAGCGAGGTGAGTTGGGATCCACCGAAGGCTTGATCACGGTCATACAACAGTTCGTCGTTGCAGAGCACTTTCAAGCCCGTGTTGTCAGCCCCGATCTCAAACAGGGCGATCAGGGCATCCTTTCCTTGCTGGGGCAGGCATGCCGTCCACCGACTGATGGCCAAGCGCGAAGCGTGCGCCTCGATATCCAGCACGACCGGCTGCAACCCGGCTGACTCCGCGAGCCCCGCCCGGTCCTGAACCCGGTCTTTCCGAGATGCGGCAATCAGCACCTCCACGTCATCCATCGAAGCCGGGCTGGGGCCGATGACACAAAAGTCCAGGCTGACCTCATCAAGAGAGAAAGGGATGTACTGATTAGCCTCAGCCTCGACCTGCACTTCCATTTCGTCCTCCCGCAGACCTGCAGGCAGGATGATCTTCTTGGTGATCACCGCAGCCTGGGGCATCGCCAAGACCACACGTCTGGCCTTGGTACCGCTCTTGGCCACGAGCTGGCGCATCGCGTCAGCAACCTCTTCGAAGCGCTCGATCTGTCCGTCAGTGATCCAACCCTTTTCCAAAGGCTGCGAGGTCAGACGTTCCAGTACGAACTGACCTGCGGAAGTCCGACCCAACTCGACCAGTTTGAGGCTGGACGAACTGATGTCCAGCCCGACCATCGGGGCGACTCTCGATTGCAGCAGACGGTCGAGAAAACCCACGTGAGCCGACCTCCCAATTCCGCCCATGAAATGGGCCCCAAACAACCCGTCGGATGCTATCAGGATTGCGAACCCAAACGGGCACGATGGCCCGCTGAACACAAGGCCAAGCCAACGCCATCTTGGCCATTCGCTCAGTCAGCCCGCTTCATATAATTGTGCGGGTTTAAAGCTGCATGGAAGGCAGCCCGATGGCTCGCACTTCACCCGACTCCAACGCAGCGCAAGTCAGTCCCGCACGCAAGCTCCTGGTCAAGCTCAGCCAGTGGCGTGGCCTGACTACGGTGGGCTGGGTCGTGTTGGGTTTGGCCGGACTCGCCACAGCGGCCCTGCTGCTCCTGGCCATGGCCCTGGCACTGGCCACACCCAATCTGCCCGACACCACCAGCCTCACCGACTACCGGCCGCGTCAACCGCTGCGCGTGTTCGCCGCCGACGGGCCCTTGTTGGCGGAGTTTGGCGAGGAGCGGCGCATCTACACGCCCATCGCCCAGATTCCCAAAGTGATGAAGGACGCGGTGCTGGCCATCGAAGACGCCAACTTCTACCGCCACGGCGGCGTGGACTTCAAGGGGGTGCTGCGGGCTGCGCTGGCCCAGTTTTCCGAGGCCAAGAGCCAAGGTGCATCGACCATCACGATGCAGTTGGCGCGCAACTTCTACCTGAGCTCGGAGAAGACCTTCACGCGCAAAATCTACGAGATCCTGCTTGCCTTCAAGATCGAGGCCTTGATGTCCAAGGACCAGATCCTGGAGGTCTACATGAACCAGATCTTCCTGGGGCATCGGGCCTACGGTTTTGCGGCCGCGAGTGAGGTTTACTTCGGCAAACCCTTGAAGGAGCTTTCGGTGGCCGAGGCCGCCATGCTCGCCGGGCTGCCCAAGGCGCCCTCGGCCTACAACCCGCTGAGCAACCCCCGCCGCGCCGTGATCCGACAGCGCCACATCATCGAGCGCATGCTGGACAACGGCTTCATCAGTGAGGCCCAGCGAGACCAGGCCCTCCAGCAAGTGCTCAAGTACCGTGCAAGCTCCGAGTCGGCTGGCAAGGCCGACTACGTGGCCGAGATGGCGCGGCAGCTGGTGTTTGCGCAGTACGGGGAGGAGACCTACTCGCGCGGGCTGCACGTGCACCTGACCATCGACTCCGTGGCCCAGGCTGCGGCCTACAAGGCTCTGCGCAGGGGGTTGATGGATTACGAACTGCGCCAGGTCTACCGTGGACCGGAGGCCTACGTGCTGCTGCCGGCCAACGCCTCGGCCATGGATGCGCGCATCGCCGAAGCCCTGGACGCCCACCCCGACAACGACGAGTTGAAGGCGGCTGTCGTCCTGGAAGCCCAGCCCCGCAAGGTGGTGGCGGTGCTGCAGTCGGGCGAAACCATCACCGTCACGGGCGAAGGCCTCAAGCCCGTGACTTCGGGTCTGGCGGAGAAGGCGGGCCCCAAGGTCCAGATCCGCCGCGGCGCCGTGGTGCGGGCCATGAAGGGCCCCAAGGGCGAGTGGAGCCTGACCCAGATTCCCGAAGTGGAAGGGGCCTTTGTGGCCTTGGATCCGAGCACGGGCGGTATCAAGGCGCTGGTGGGCGGGTTCGACCACGCCAAGAGCAAGTTCAACCATGTCACGCAGGCCTGGCGCCAGCCTGGCTCGAGCTTCAAGCCCTTCATCTACTCCGCCGCGCTCGAAAAGGGCTTCACCCCTACCACCGTGGTCAATGACGCGCCGCTGTTCTTCGATGCGGCCACCACCGGCAGCCAGCCCTGGGAGCCCAAGAACTACGACGGCAAGTTCGACGGGCCCATGAGCCTGCGCACCGCGCTGGCCAAGTGCAAGAACATGGTGTCCATCCGCGTGCTGCAGTCCACTGGG
>CAYSOD010000031.1:0-15496 GCA_964432385.1 uncultured Rubrivivax sp. | reverse complement strand
CCCAGACCTCGTTCATTCCCATGCTCACACTTGGGCTACCCTCGAATGCCGTGATGGCGCTGATGATTGGAGCCCTGATGATGCAGGGACTGAGCGCCGGGCCGCAGCTGATGAACAACAAGCCGGACCTGTTCTGGGGCCTGATCGCCAGCATGTGGTTGGGCAATCTCATGCTGGTGGTTCTGAACCTGCCGCTGGTCGGCATCTGGGCCAAGTTCCTGACCGTGCCCTATCGCATGCTTTATCCTGGCATCATCCTGATCTGCTGCATCGGCGTGTACAGCATCAACAGCAGCGCGCTGGACGTCATGCTGGCGTGCCTGTTCGGCCTGTTCGGCTATATCTTCAACAAGCTCGAGTGTGAGCCGGCCCCGCTGCTGTTGGGGCTCATCCTCGGGCCGCTGATCGAGGAGAACATGCGGCGCGCCCTGCTGATCTCCAAAGGCAACTTCGAGACCTTCATCACCCGGCCGATCAGCCTGAGCTTCCTCATTCTGACGGCGATCCTGATCGTGTTTCTGGCAGCTCCGCGCCTGCGTTCGACGCGTGAGCGCGCCTTCCAGGAACAGAGCTGACCCTTCTCACGCCCAACACCGCGAGTATCGTGATGGCCAAGAGTCCGATAATCGACACCCATGCCCACTGGTTTCCGACCGACTATGTCCGGCTGATCGAAAAGGACGGTGCGGCCAACGGGGCCAAGCTCGAGCGCAGCCCGGACGGCTATACGGTCTTCGTCACCGACAAGATGCGGCAGGTCTTCAACCCGCCGATGATGGAGATCGATCTGCGTCTGGCGGCCATGGACAAGGCCGGTGTCGACGTGCACGCGCTGTCACTGACCTCACCGATGGTCTACTGGGCGCCACCGGCATTCGGTCTGGCGATGTCGCAGGCCTATAACGACGGGGCCTCGGCCGCGCATCAGAAACACCCTGACCGTTTCGTCGGCATGGCCATGCTGCCGATGCAGGTGCCGGATTTGGCGCTCAAGGAGCTGGAACGGGCTTCGAAGCTGCCCGGCATGCGCGGGATCTACGTGGCCACCAACGTCAATAGCACGGAGCTGGACGACAAGGGCTTCTGGCCGATCTATGCCAAGTGCGAAGAGCTGGGCTGGCCTGTCTTCCTGCATCCGGTCGATACCATCGGGTCGGACCGGACCAAGCGCTTTTACTTGCGTAACCTGCTGGGCAATCCCTACGACACCGGTGTGGCGGCGGCGCATCTGGTTTTTGGCGGTGTGCTCGATGCCTTTCCCAGGCTCGAGATTCTGCTGCCACATGCCGGCGGCACGTTTCCGGGTTTGATCGGGCGGCTCGACCACGGCACCAGGGTGCGGCCCGAGCTCAAGCACATGAAGCAGCCGCCCAGCGCCTATCTGCGCAGCTTCACCTACGACACGATCGGCCATAACGATCAGATCATGATGAACCTCGTGCGGATGGTTGGCGCCGACCGCGTTATGCTGGGCAGCGACTATTGCTACGACATGGGTCACGACCGGCCAGTCGACGTCGTCGATCGGCTCAAGGAGCTGTCGGCCAGCGAGCGGGGATTGATCCTTGGACAAACCGCGGCGCGGCTGCTCAAGATAGGCGCATGAAGCTACCCCGCGAGCGCGTTCCCTATTCGGCGATTGTCGATCGTCTGCCGCTCAAGCTGCCGGGCAAGGGCCGGGTCGCCGTCTGGGTGATCGTCAACGTCGAGGATTGGGGCATCGAGCGGCCGATGCCGCGTACGGTACTCTCGCCGCCCATGGGACAGCCCCTGCTGCCCGATCTGCCGAACTGGGCCTGGCACGAATACGGTATGCGTGTGGGCTTCTGGCGCATCCACGAGGCGCTGACCAAGCGCGGCATCGTGCCGACCCTCGCCATCAACGGCGTGGTCTGCGAGACCTATCCGCGAGTCGCCAGGGCGGCATTGGATGCGGGGTGGGAGTTCATGGGCCACGGCTTTGTGCAGAAGCCCATGCACCGGGTGGAAGACCAGGCACGGGCCATCGCCGACACCGTCAAGGCCGTCCGCGACTTCACCGGCAAGCCCGTGCGCGGGTGGGAGAGCCCGGGCCTGACCGAAACCGACGAGACGCTGGACCTGCTGGCCGAAGCCGGCATCGAGTACGTGGCCGACTGGGTGCTGGACGACCAGCCGCTGACGCTGCGCACGCGCGCCGGCCCCGTGGTCTCGGTGCCCTACACGGTGGAGATCAACGACGTCGTCATCTCGGCCGTGCAGCAGCAGCCGTCCGACGAGATCCTGCGCCGCGGGCGTGACCAGTTCGACCGGCTGTACCAAGAGGGCGCCACATCGGCCAAGGTGATGGCCATCTCCATCCACCCCTACCTCACCGGGGTGCCGCACCGCATCAAGTACCTGGAAGCCCTGTACGACCACATCCTGTCGCACCCCGGCGTGGTGATGTGGACGGGCGAGCAGATCATGGAGTGGTACCGCACGCAGCAAGGCTCCGCCCCGGCCGGGTGACTCGAGACCACCGGCGAGCCCGCACACAGGGACATCGCCTGGGCCAGGCGGCCTGACGAATGCACCCTCAGCCCAGTGCCGAGAGGAAGCAGCGCGCCATGGCGGCGTGGCCAGCCCGGTTGGGGTGCACACCGTCGCCCGGCTCTCCCAAGGTGCTGTCTCCGTTGAATTCGTCGCGCAGGCAGCCGGTGACGGGGTCGGTCAACACGGCGTCCACGTCGGCCACCCGATCGTAGGCCCCGCCTGATCGCATCCACGCGTTGAAGGCCCGCCTGCGGGCGTCCTGCTCGAGGCCGCCATGCCCGGGGCGGGTGCCATGCAAGGCCGAGGGCACCGTGGCACCCACCACCTTCAGGCCCCGCGCACGCAGCTGACCAACGGCCGAGCGCATCGCCGCGATCACCGCGTCGGCCTCAGCGCCGCCGTTGTCGCTGAAGTCGTTGATGCCCTGCATCCAGATCACGGTGTCCACGCCGGAGAGATCCAGCACATCGCGCTGCAGTCGGTCCAGGGCCGATGGCCCGCCCCGCCACGGGCCGGCGGAGGCTGGCGGCCCCACCACCTGGTTGCCCCCGATGCCCGCGTTGACCAAAGCCAGATCTCGGCGTCCAGCGGCCCACCAACAGCGCCGCAGCACGTCGGTCCAACGGTCCTGTCCATTGAGCGTGGTGGCGGTGCCGTCGGTCAAGGAGTCTCCCAGCGCCACCAGCGCGCGCGCCGGAGCAGGCAGCCACGCGTCCAGCGCGTCGACGAAGAAGGTGGACGTGGTGGTGTGAGGAAAGCCGAGTTCACTGTCCTGCGCCGCGGCCTCTCGGTCACCCGGCGCCGACAGGTACGAGGTGCCCATGGACTTGGCATGCCAGGTGGCCGGCCCGCTCGCGCCTTCGACCGAGGCACTCAAGGCCAGGCCGCGGCCCAGAAAGGTTTCAGCGTTCAGTGCAGAAGCCCAAGGCAGTTCGACAGCCGGCGTCCACACGGCGCGGCCGGGCGCAATGGCCTGGTCAGGCAAGGCCACACTGGTGCCAGGCACCAACGCGCCACCCCCCCAGTGCAGCCCGAGGCGCAGGCCGCGCAGCCTCAGTTCGCGCTGCCCGAACACATTGCTCAGGCGCAGCCGCCAGCCAGTCGACCACAGGGCAGGCCGAAGGATCATGCGCAGTGACTGGTCGCGCAGGCCTTCGGTGGGCTCAGGCAGCGCAGCGCGCAGGTCCGGCTGGGCGATGGTGGAACCGACCGGATAAGCCCCCTGCGCCGAGGCGGCCCAGGAGGTCACCCAACGGCCTCCAGCCGGCGCCGCGCTCACCGGGTGCTGGCCAGCCACCGCCGGGCGCGTTCCACGATGGGCCGGTCGATCATCCGGCCATCCAGCAGCACGGCGCCCCGTCCCGCCGCCGCGGCGGCCTCGTCGGCGGCCACCACCTGAGCTGCCCAGCGCAGCTCGTCCGCGCTGGGCGAAAAGCCACTGTTCACCACGGGGACCTGCCTGGGATGGATGCAGACCGAGCCGGTGAATCCCATGGCCCGCCCCATCAACACGGCCTTCTCAAACGCCACCATGTCTTGCACTTCAGCAATGCTGTCGGCCAGGCCCCAGCACTGCAGGCCGAAGGCGTGCGCCGCGGTGATGACCTGCTGCGCAGGCCCGGCGAGCGCCAGCGGTGCTGGCGCCACCCCCAGCGCAGCGGCATAGTCTTCGGCGCCGAAGCCCAGGGCCACGAGGGCCGGATGTCGGGCCACGTCGGCGGCGGCCAGCAGCCCTCGCGGGGTCTCCAACAAGGCCACCACGGGCGGCGCACGGCCGCCAGACTGCTCGGCCAGGGCTTGAGCCAGCGCTTCCACCTGCTGCAGCGTCTCCACCTTCGGCAGCATCACGGCAGCCAGCGCTTCGAGGGGCATGTCCTGCAAGTCAAGCCGCCACACGTCAGGCGCGCTGTTGACCCGCAGCAGCACCGCTGCGCCGCGAGAGGCCAACGACCGCACCGCGGCCCGGGCCATAGGCCGTGCCTCCACCTTGCGCTCTGGCGCAATGGAGTCCTCCAAGTCGACGATCAATGCATCGGCGCCGCGTTGCGGCGCCTTCTCCAGCATGTGATCGGCCGTCGCAGGCAGGAACAGCAGGGACCGGCAGGCCATGAGCGCAGGCCGGGTGGAAGGGTCCCGGAAGGCGACGGTGTGAACGGGCGGGCTCAGCGACATTCGATCGCCCCCTGGCCTTGCAGGGCCTCGATCTCGGCCTGGGTGGCTCCGATTTCGGCGAGCAACTCCCGCGTGTGCTGGCCGCGGCGCGGCGCGGGGCGGCGAAGGCTGCCGGGCGTGCCTTGCAGCCGGGGTGTCACCTGGTGCATGACCGTGGGAGGCTCGCCTTCAGCCGCGTCCACCTGCACATACACCCCCCTCTCCGCCACATGCGGGTCATTCAGCAATTGCGGCGGTGCGTAGACGGGGCCGACCGTCACGCCCTTGCTGCGGAACAGCGCAAGACACTCGGCCTGGTCCAGCGTGGCGATGAAGTCCGACACCAAGCGGTCCACCTCCGCGTCATGTGCCAGCCGTGCAGCGTTGGTGGAAAAACGCGGATCCTCGAACAGCGCAGCTTGACCGATGGCATCGAACACGCGCCGGGCCATCGTTTCCGTGGAACCGGACATCGACACCCACAGGCCATCCTTGCAACGGTAGCTGCCCCGGGGTGATGCGATCTTGCGGCCAGGCTCCGGGTCGGTGCCTGTCGCGGCATAGGCAGCCACGTCAGGCCCCATGATGGCCAGCATCGGTTCCAGCAGGGACAGGTCCACCACCTGGCCGCGTCCGCCGCGCATCTCGACTTCACGCAAGGCGGCCAGGGTGGCAAACGCGCCCGTGAGTCCGGTCACCATGTCCGCCAGGGCCATGTGCGGCAACTGGGGCTCGCCACGGGCATCGCGATGCTTGTGCGCGTAGCCACTGAAGCCCTCGATCAGGCTGCCGAAACCCGGCAGCGTGCGGTACGGGCCCGTCTGACCCCAGCCGGACAGGCGCACGATCACCAAGCCGGGCTGCAGCGCCAGCAAGGCGTCCGGGCCCAGGCCCATGGCCTCGAGGGTCCCGGGACGGAAGCTCTCCACCAGCACCTGCGCGGAGGCGATCAGGCGCCGCAGCCAGTCCATGGCCTGGGCATTGCGAAAGTCCAGCGCCAGGCTGCGCTTATTGCGTGCGTAGATGCGCCACCAGCCATCAAAGCCCTCAGGGTACTCAGTGTGCGGTTCACACCACTCGCGCAGCGTGTCACCCGACCCCGCGGCTTCCACCTTGATCACGTCTGCACCAAAGTCTCCCAGCTGAAGGGTCAGCATGTTGCCTGCCACGAGGCGGGAGAGGTCCAGCACCCTCACACCCTGCAAGGGGCCCTCGGCCTCCGGGGACAGGGGCTGGCGAGGCAAGGCAGAGGCGCGGGTCATTCCTGCTTCAGCCCGAGTTGCTGGACCAGCGGGCTCCACACTTCGGCCTCCTTGCGCAGCAGGTCGTTGAAGGCGCCGATGCTCACCCTGAGCGGATCGGTCTCCACAGCGGCAAAGCGCTGCACCACATCCGGCAGGGCGAGGACCTTGGCCGTGGCCGCAGCAATCTTGTCCACCACGTCCTTGGGCGTGCCCTTGGGCGCAAACAAACCCCCGATGGCCGCCACTTGCACGCCAGGAATGCCGGCCTCCGCCAGCGTGGGCACATCAGGCAACGACCCCTCCCGCGCCAGATCTGTCGTTGCCAGGGCGCGCAGCTTGCCGCTACGGATGTGACCCATGGCGGCCGTCAAGGAGTCGGTGGCGAAGAGCACCTGGCCGCCCATCAGGTCGGTCAAGGCTGCTCCGCTGCCCTTGTAGGGGATGTGGGTGGCCTGCACCCCGGCCCGACGCAACACCAACTCGGTACCGAGGTGGGTCATGGTGCCCACACCGGCAGAGGCAAAGTTCTGCGGCTTGGCGCGCAGGCTGTTCAACAACTCCGGCAAGGTCTTGGGCGCCTGCGGCGTGTTGGCCACCAGCACGGCAAACGGCGCGCGCATCACGGGTGCCACGGGCACGTAATCGGCCAGGCTGTACTTCGCGTTGGGGTTCATCACCGGCACGACAAACAGCCCTGCCGTGGAAGTGAAGAGCAAGGTGTAGCCATCAGGAGCGGCACGGGCGACCGATTGGTGGCCCGGGATGCCGGAGGCACCCGCCCGGTTCTCCACCACCACCGACTGTCCCAGCGCAGGGCCCAGGTAGCCCGCCAGAAGCCGGGCCGTGATGTCACTGCCCGAACCCACGCCCTGAGTCACCACCAAGGTGATGGGCTTGCTGGGAAACGTGTCGGCCCAGGTGGGGGCCGACAGCGCGGCTGCCAGTGCAGCTGCCATGAGGATGCGTCGCGGCGCAGAATGCATAGAGGTCTCCGTTACGTGGGTCTGTTTGACGGCAGGATACGAAAGTTTACGTGCTACAGCAAGTATTGCCATGACAAGTAAAAAGACCGCTATGGTGAGTGCGTCAGCGCTGCGCCGCCACGAACCCGAGGAGCTGATCACGTTCCGCATCTCGGTGCTGTCCCAACTTCTGTCGCGCGTGGTGGAGGGCTCGGTGAGCCAGGAGTTGGGGCTGTCAAGCCGGCAGTGGCGCGTGCTGGTGATGCTCAACCGCTTGGGGCCCTCCACTTCAGGACAGGTGGCTGCAGCCACGCGCCTGGACCACAGCCAGGTCAGTCGCGCCAGCTATGAGCTGGTCGACAAGGGGCTGATCGCCATGGACAGCGACCAGGCCGATCGGCGCCGCCAGCGTCTGTCGGTCACCGAGGCAGGCACCCAGATCCTGCGGCGGGGCATCGTGGGTTCGCAGGTCCGGCAAGACCGTCTGAGAGCCAGCCTTAACGACGCAGACTACGAAGTGCTGGGCCGCGCCCTGACCGCCTTGTCAGCCGAGGCTCAGAAGATGCTGACCGAGTTGAAGGGGACACCCGGGGTGCAGGACTGAGCAAGCGCCCCACAAGGAGCAGGACTGGCCTGTGGGCGGTACATGACCGCAGCCTTCAATCCACCGCCAACCCCCTCACCGGCTCCGTGTAGCGCGCGTCATCGTGCAACTGCCAGTAGCGCTGCTGCAATTGCGCGCTCACGGGCCCGAACTCACCGGCGCGGCGTCCTGCCACCGGCATCCCGTCCAGGTGGCTGATGGGCACCACTCCGCCGCCGCTGGTGCTGAGGAAGATCTCGTCAGCGCGGCGCAGTTCGTCCACTGCCAACAAGCGCTGCTCTACCTCCAGGCCCGCGGCCTGCGCGATCTCGATCACCGTGCGTCGCGTCACACCCTCCAGCACGCCCACGGCCGGCGTTACCAAGCGCGCCCCGGCGCCGCTGCTGAACACCGCGAACACGTTGAAGCCCGGGCCTTCGGTCACGTGACCCTGCCCGTCGGTGAGCACCACCGTCTCGCCCCCGCGCTCGTAGGCCTGGAACAGACCCATCACGAAGTCCATCCAGTGGTAGTTCTTGATGCGTGGATCCACGCTGGCCGGTGGAATGCGCTGCGTGCTGCTGACGATCAGGTCGATGCCGCGCTGCTGCTTGGCGGGGTCGGCAATCCAGACGAAGGGGATGGCGAAGGCCATGAAGTTGTTGCGGCAGGTGCGCGGGTCGCGCGAGCCCGGGGCGGGCCGGCCGCGCGTGCACAGCACCTCCACGTAGGCGTCCTGCAGCCCGGCGCGGGCCACGCACTCGTGCATCACCTCACGCATGCGCTGGCGCGACACCCCCGGGTCCAGGCGCAGCGCCTGCAGGCTGGCCTCGAAGCGGTCCAGGTGGTCATCCAGGCGGAAGAAGCGGCCCTTCCACACGTGCGCCACGTCGTAGGTGGCGTCGGAGTGCAGGAAGCCCCAGTCGAAGATGGAGATCTTCGCGTCTTCAGGGGCGACGAACTCGCCATCGACGAAAGCGCAGCCTTGCATGCCGGTCTCCTTTCAGCGCGGCCATGAAGCGCTGCGAGACCAGAGTATCGGCGCTGTGGCGCGACGAGCCGATCGCGGGCGCGTCCTCAAGGCCTCTTGCAGGGCAGTCAGTTCTGGGTGTCGACGGGCGGCTGGACGCCTTGCACCATTTCGACCAGTTGGTTCAAAGCGGCTGACCATCCCTCGGTGAAACCCATGGCGGCGTGCGCGTCCCGTCCGGCGACGTCTACATGGTGAACGCTGGCTTCGTAACGCGTCCCGCCGTTGTCCAACCGCTTGAAGCGCAAGTCGCAGACGAAGCCAAAGCCGGGATGCGCAATCGCCTGCGGCATGAAGCCCGGGCCGAGGATGTTGGTCCACACCAGCCGTTGCGGGGCTTCCACCAGAAGGAAACACCCTGCCCCTTCGGGCAGCGTCTGCCCCTCGGGAGACTGCATGGTGGTGGAGAAGATGCCGCCAGGTCTAAGATCGATGCTGCAGGCCACCACTCGCCAGGGCTTGGGGCAGAACCAGGGCATCAGCCGCTCAGGGACGGTCCAACCTGAAAAGCAATCTTCGGGGCTGATGGGTACGTCTCGCACCAAACGCAACGTGAGGTCGGGTCCTGTCGACGAGGCGGTCATCGGGTTCCTTCCATGAGTTGAGAGGGTCTGCGCCACCGCCGTGGCGCTTCAGTCTGCGTCGGTGAGTTTCGTGACCGCCGGCACGGTCAATGACCAGGCCTGTCCAAAGGCATCCAGCCTTTGCACGCCCCACTCTTTGGTGACCTGGTCCGCGGCAGTGTCTTCTTCGATCTGCTGGCACAAGGAGGCCAAGGCGTGCGCGCCCAGCGTGGCGCTGGCGGACTTGAGCGTATGGGCCGCACGCCGAGCATCTTCGAGCCGCCCTGATTGAAGTGCACTGATGACGGTCTCAGCCAAGGTGGGTGACGTTTCCAGCCAGGTTCTGGCCAATTGCTTGACGAAGGCCGGCCCGAGCATGTCGCGGTAGCGATCAAGAACCTGTGGGGTCAAGACATCTGCCGCGGTGCCGTCGGGTCGCCCTGACAAGGCCGTTGGTGTCGCCGACAGGGAGGACTCTTCCAAGGGTCCTTCATCCCGTGGCAAAAGCCTTGAGGGCGGAGGCACTCTTTGCAGCAACCAGAGGATCTCATCCACGCGGATCGGCTTGGTCAGGAAATCATGGACGCCAGCCGCCTTGAACCGCTCTTTCTCCTCCGCCATCGCGCTTGCTGTCAGGGCAGCGATCCACGGTCGGGTGGCATCGGGGCTGCGCGCGCGAATCTGTGTCGCAGCCTCCAGGCCATCCATCACCGGCATGTGCAGATCCATCAGCACGAGGTCGTAGTCAGAGGCAAGCGCAGCGTCCACCGCGGCCTGCCCGTCACCGACGATGTCGACCTCACAACCCAATTGACTCAGGATTTCTTTTGCCAGGTACTGGTTTGTCGTGTCGTCCTCAGCCACAAGGACGCGCCACCCGTCGCCCGGCCGTCCCTCGGCGGTCAGCTCCCGCCAGCTGGTCGGCGCAGCGGATTCCTCGGGGACCTCTGCCGCCAAAGGCCAGGTGAGTACGAAGGCGAACTCACTGCCTCGGCCCACAACGCTGCGCACCGTCAGGCCAGCGCCCCCCATCAGCGACACCAGCTTTTGGCAGATGGCCAGGCCGAGCCCAGTACCGCCAAAGCGCCGCGACGTTGAGGCGTCCACCTGACTGAAAGACTGGAAGAGTCGGTCAATTCTGTCAGGCGGTATGCCGATGCCCGTGTCCTCCACAGCGCATCTCAAGGTCAGATGTTCGCTGCCCGTGGATTCCAGCCGACGGGCCGTCAGGCGAACATGCCCGGTGCTGGTGAACTTGATGGCGTTGGTCAGCAGGTTCAGCACGACCTGACGCAAGCGAGTGGGGTCGCCCAGCACCCAGGGAGAAGGCAGGTCGTCAACGTCCAGTGTCAGCACCAGGCCCTTGGCGTCGGCTTGCGGCTGGACGATATCGGCTGCGGCCTGGAGCGTGTCGGGCAGGTTGAAAGGTATCGACTCCAGCTCCAGGCGCCCCGCCTCGATCTTCGAAAAGTCCAGGATGTCGTTCAGGATGACCAGCAGCGACTCTGCACTGGCGCGCAGGGTGTTCACCTGGCGACGCGCATCCTGATTCAGCTCAGCACGTGACAGCAGGTCCGCCATGCCGATCACCCCGTTCAGCGGGGTACGGATCTCGTGGCTCATCGTCGCAAGAAAGTCACTCTTGGCCTGATTGGCTCGTTGAGCCGCCTTGCCCGCTTCGGCCTGAATGCGCATCTCGGCAGCTTCCGTCAACAGCTGCTCTGATTCCACCCGGGACCGCAGGACCTCGGCATCACGTCGCCTGAGCTGCTCCCGTGTGCGCTCGAATTCACGCCCCAGATCACCGATCTCGTCGCTCGGGTAGCGGGGGCTCTGCCCTGCAGGCGCACCCGCGCGCCAGGCGGCCACCCGCGCGCGCAAGCGGCGGACCGGTCGCAGAACGAGCAACACCTGACTGATGGCGATCAGCGCGGCAGTACCGGCACCCATGGCCACCACCCACCAGACATGCCGCGCCACGGCATGCCGGATCGTGGCCTGAATCTGACCTTGCTCCACGTGCAGCACCAGGGTCCCCACGCGCCGACGCTGGAATTCCACTGGCGCGGATACGCGTGAGAAGCCCTTCGGCGGTTGCGTTGCGACCTTGGGGTAAAGCAGAGTGCCAGAGGCATCCTGCAATTCGATCAAGGCGATGTCCGGACGACTGCCCCACACCGTATCGAGCACACTGCGCACCTGATCGACGCGATCCGCGTGCAGGTCCACCGCGATCGCCCTGGCGAGCACCACGGCCACCTGGCGCTCGGACTCACTGGCCCACTCCTCCAGCTCATGGCCGAGGCGCCCGAAGACGAGCTGATTCAACAGCAGCAGCAAGACACCCAGCCACAACAGGACCGGTGCAAAAGTCTTCAGGAACAGGCGCATGGGCGGGCCCGGCGGGGGACGGCCAGGGCAGGAAAGGTCACTGGCGAGATGGCCCCGTCACTCGCTGGAACAGCGTGCGCCTGCTCTCCAGCAATCGAGCCATCTCTGCAGCGGGTGTGAACTGAGCACGGGCACCCATGGCCGCAAGCTCTCTGCCCAGTTCGGGTTCAGCGGCCGCAGCGCGACAGGCGGACTCCAGTTCAGCCACCTTGGCCGCCGGTGTGGCCTTGGGCACAGCCAGGGCCCTCACGACCCGGAATTGGACATCGAGCCCCAACTCCTTCAAGGTCGGCACATCGGGCTTGAGGGGGTCACGTTTCTCAGCGGCGAGGCCCAGCATGACAAGTCGGTTGGCACCACTGGCTGTCTCGTTGAGGTGCACTTCGGCCAGATCGACCTCGCCATCCAACAGCGCGCTGATCGCCGCCTCCTTGCTGCGGTAGCCCTTGTAGTCCAGCGACCGGTTCATCTTTTGGCTCGCCAGTGCCAGCAGCATGTAGTTGGTGGAGGTGGGCCCCACCGTCCAAGAGGCCTTCCAAGCCCCTGGGTTCGCGAGGAATTCCTTGGCTGATCGGGCGCCGATGGCCTTGCTGTTGGTGGCGAGCACCGAGGGCACCTCCACGATGCCACAAAAGGGCACCAGGTCCTTGAAGGGGTTGGGAGCAGTCTGCCCGCTCACCTCCACCGAGAAGGCGTAGTCGTGAACCACCACCCAAGTCGATCCATCCGCTGTCGCCTGGGCTGTGGACTGCACGCCCGTCATGCCGAACTGACCCGGCTGGTTGACCACCCGGACGGCCTGCTTCAGATGCTTGGCCATGTAAGGCGCAATCGGCCGCATCAGCAAATCGGTTTCTCCACCCGGCGGCCAGGGAATCACGAAGTCTGCTGCGACAGCGGAGGTCGACGCGAGCGCTGTAGTCAGCGCCAGCCACTTCCAACAAAAGAGGTACTTCATGGCGTGCTCCCGACAAGTTACTGATCGATCGTAACCTTGGGTGGCCGACCTTGTGAGGCTGCTCGCCCGCGGGCTGAAAGCGCTGGTGCGCCAGGGTCTTTGTCAGCCTTTCACGGCGCACCCCTGCGCGTATGATGGTCATCATGTCGAAGGCGCCGACCCGAAAAGAACTGAGCCATGCCCGCATCCTCGATGTGGCCTCACGGGCCATACGTCGTGCCGGCCACAGGGGCGTGGGGGTTGCCGACATCATGAAGGAAGCGGGTCTGACGCATGGCGGCTTTTACGCTCACTTTGCATCGCGTGACGCCATGGTCGTGGAGGCTATGCAGCACGCAGGACAGAAAAACCTTGCCTCACTCGCGGAGGGAGTAGAGCGGCGGCTGCGCAAGGGGGGCACGCGGTTCGGCGCGCTCGTTGAGACCTACCTTCATGACGCTCACATGGAGCGGATAGAAGACGGCTGCATCGTTGCGGCCCTGTCATCGGAGATGACGCGTGAAGAAAACGCTGTACGGGACGAGGCGCGTCGCCGCGTTGCCGCCATGGTCGCACTGGTGCAATCTGTGCTGCCGGACGGCGCCAACCTCGGCCAGGCACAACTGGTGACCGCGACGATGGTGGGCGCTTTGCAACTGGCACGCACCCTTGGCGGCAAAGCGGGCCGAGACATCTTGGCTCAAACGCGCCAGGCGCTGATCGAGCGCCACGATCCCACCACCCACCACTGACTGCCCGGTTCGCATGCAGTGCGAGAGGGCTCACTTTCAAATATGACGACCGTCATTCAAAGAGGTCTCTTCGAGATGCACAAGCCCAGGCCTCAAGCCATCGTTGAGCGCGTGCCATCGGCTGCGCAGACAGCTCACGTCGCGGTGCGCTGAAATGTCCGTCACCCAACCGTCCTCTTTGCCGTCGAGCCCCGCAGCCCCGGGGCATCCCTCATCACCATGGACAGCCTTCTGGATGGCCTGCAGCGCGGCCTTCCTGGTTTCGCTGGACACGACGATGCTGTTCGCCGCCTTCGATGCGCTGCGCCGCAGCTTTGACGGGACTTCTGCAGCTGAACTCTCATGGGTGCTCAATGCGTACACGGTGGTCTACGCAGCCATGTTGATTCCGGCGGGTGGACTCGCCGACGCCTACGGGCGGCGACGCATTTTTCGACTGGGCCTGGCGGTGTTCATCGGCGCTTCTGTGGCCTGCGGCGCAGCGCCATCGGTGGGCTGGCTGATCGCTGCACGGGTTCTTCAAGCCTTGGGGGCGGCGTTGTTGACGCCGGCGTCGATGTCCATCGTGCTGGCTGCATTTCCAAGCGAAAAGCGCGCTGTGGTGGTCAGCCTTTGGGGGGCGGTCGGCGGCCTGGCGGCCGCGGTGGGGCCCAGCTTGGGAAGCTGGGTCACCGACCAGGCAGGCTGGCCCTGGGCTTTCTACATCAACGTACCGGTGGGCCTGTGGGCGCTTTGGCGCAGCGCTTCGCGCGTTGAAGAGGCGGTCAAGCCCACTCAGCGAAGACGCGTGGACCTCGTCGGCCTGTGGCTGCTGATGGTCGCGGTCGGCTCAGCAGCACTGGCGATCGTCGAAAGCGGAGAGGGCCGATGGAGCACGCAAAGCGTGGCAGCGGTAGCAGGCGCAGGGCTGCTGACGGGCCTGGCCTTTGTGCTGTGGGCCCGATCGCGCTCCGATGCGCTGATCGACCTGTCCCTGTTTCAGCACCGCACCTACCGCTTCGTGAATGCGGCAACGCTGGTGTTCGGCACAGCCTTCTCGATGATGTTTCTGGGCTTCTTTTTCTTCATGATCGGCGTGTGGCACTACTCGCTGCCTCAAGCGGGCTTGGCCGTCACGCCGGGGCCCCTGCTGGTCATGCCGACGGCTATCGTCACCGGCCGTTTGGCCTCCCGCCTGGGCCACCGGCCCTTCCTGGTGGGTGGTTCGCTGCTGTACGCCGGCAGCAGCCTCTGGTTCTTTCTGGTGCCGGGCCATGAGCCCAACTACTTGCTGCACTGGCTGCCCGGTTTGGTGATGAGCGGTATCGCGGTGGGGCTGGTGCTGCCGTCGCTGTCCGCGGCTGCCGTCAGCCGCCTGCCCGTGGCGCACTACGCGGTTGGAAGCGCGGTCAACCAGGCCACGCGCCAGATCGGCTCGGCGCTTGGTGTGGCGCTCACGGTCGCGCTGCTGGGCCAAGCGACGTTGCAACACGCGGACTTCCACAACCTGTACCTCCTGCACGCCACGCTGGCGCTGCTGACGGGGCTACTGTGCCTGCCGGTGGACACCCGTCCCACTGCAGCTCGGGCTTGAAGCTCTACACCTTCATCCCGTGATCCAACGGCTCTTGCCCTGGCGGGGTCACGGCAGACCACTCTTCCAACACGACCCATCGGGTTCATCATGCAGACTGAAGACACGACCGAATCCACCCTGAATGCCTGGCAAGCGCAGGTGGAAGACATACGCAGACAACGGATCGAACGAGGGGGCGGGCAGGCGGGTCTGCCCAAACCTCAGCAATTGCAAGGCAAGACGGGGTTGCAGGTGATGACGGCCATCCTCGACGGGGAGTTACCCCATCCCTACATGGCGGAGACCTTCGACTGCGAATTGGTCGAACTGGGCGATGGGCTGGCGGTCTTTCAGGCGACGCCACAACTCAAGCACTACAACCCGCTGGGGTCGGTGCACGGGGGCTGGTATGCAACCTTGCTCGACTTCGCGCTCGGCTGCGCGGTGCAGACCAAGCTGCCAGCCGGACGTGGCTACACCACCAGCCAGATCAATCTTCACATCGTGCGAGCCGCCCACATGAAAACGGGGCCGTTGCGCTGTATCGGCACCGCACTCCATGTCGGCCGCCAGGTTGGTACGTCCGAAGCCAAGATCGTGGGGCCTGACGGCAAGCTGTACGCGCATGCGTCGACGACATGTGCCATCTTCGATGTGCCGCCGTCACTGGGCTAGGTTGGCTGGCGAAGTCCGCAGACTTCAACGACAGGACTGCGCCATTGCCGTGACCGCGTTGATCTCCTCGCAATCAACAAGCAGAACTACTCCACGGTGACGGACTTGGCCAGGTTGCGTGGTTTGTCCACATCCGTCC
>CAYSOD010000030.1:0-15574 GCA_964432385.1 uncultured Rubrivivax sp. | reverse complement strand
GTGCCCGGCCCGGCCCCCCCGCGGGGGCGCTAGAAAACTTGGGAGCGGCCCTGCGTTTTCTTGTGAGCCCTTCACAGGCCCTGATCGACGCCCAACACCTCATCGAGAAACGCCGCGACCACCGCGCCCACCGTGGCATCGCGACCCTGTGCATCCAGCGCCCGGCGGCCGGCGGCATAGAAATGGCCCGCGCCGGGCACCGTCCAGGCTTGTGACCTCACCCCCACCCGGCCGAAGTGCTCGTGCAGTCGAGGGGCTTGGAGCGCGATGTAGTCCAGATCGTGCTCGCCGGTGATGAACAGGGCCGGAGGCAGCGGCTGGCCCGGCACCACCAGGCGCACAAGGTCGTCGTCGGCCATGAAACCCGACAGGCTCACCACGGCGGCCACGGGCGAGCGCTCGCCATACGCGCAGCCCAGCGCGGTGCGGGCACCGGCCGAAAACCCACCTACCGCGATGCGCGCCAAATCCAGTCCGAGCGTATGGGCGTTGGCCTGCAGGAATGCCACGCTTTGCGCCATGTCGTCGGCCGCAGCCTCCATGCCGGCCCACACCATCTCGGCGGTGGCCGGCGGCAAGCCCAGCAGCTGGCGCACATAAGCCACCCGCGACAGGGGGATACCCTGCGGGTTGCCGATCACGGGCGTGACCCCGGGATCTGGGTCTTCCTGCACCAGCCGGTAGTCGATGGACGCGGCCACATAGCCGCGGCGCGCCAGGGCGGCGCAATAGGCCGACACGGGCGTATTGCGCTGGCCCGCCTGCTCGAACTCGTCCTGGCGCTTGTCCCCCCTGTGGAACGCGCCGCCAAAGGCCATCACCAAGGCGGGTCGGCGGTCCCCAGGCTGGCAATCCGAGGGCTGGTACAGGTCCAGCGCCAGTTCGCGGTCCTGCGGCTGGCTGTGCATGTGAACGCACGCCCGACCGTAGACCAGGTCCCGCGTGATGCGCAGGCCTTCGGTCTCGCCAAGCCCAGAGGCGCCGCCGGTCTGGTCAGACCCTTCAGCTTCTTCGGCCTCGTTGTGGTGGTCGTTCACGCGGGTCACTCCCTCATGCGGGCCAGCGCAGGCTCAGCCGCAGCGCCCTGCTGCGCAGTGTCATTCCGGCTTGATGCCGGCCTTGCGCACCACCTCGGCCCACTGCGTCACCTCGCGGCGCATCTGCGCCGTCCATTGGGGGGACGTGAGCGCTGGCTCGATGGGCACGGAGCCGCCGTTGACGATGCGGTCGCGCAGGTCGGGTCGGGCCAATGCTTTGGCGAAGGCGGCGTTCAGGCGGTTCAATACATCCGCGGGTGTCGCCGAGGGCGCAAACGCGCCGTGCCAGCCCACGCCGTCAAAGGCGATGCCGGACTCCACCAGGGTGGGTTTGTCGGCCAGTGCCGGCAGTCGTCTGGGGCCGGTCACGGCCAGGGCCTTGACCCTCCCCTGCTTGACCAAGGGGGTCATCGAGACGGCGTCCAGCAAGCCCACGGCCACTTGGCCGGAGAGGATGTCGGGCAGGGCCTGCATGCCACCCTTGTAGGGAACATGCGTCATCTGCACCTTGCCGAGCTGGTTGATGCTCTCGCCCACCAGGTGAGCAGGTGTGGAGTTGCCGAAGGAAGCGAAGCTCACCTTGTCGCCGTCCTTGCGGGCCAGCGCCAGCAGGTCGGCAATGCTGTTCAAGGGGCTGTCGGGCTTGGTCACCACCAGCAGCGGCACGATGGCGATCTGGGCCACGCCGGCAAAGTCCTTCACCGGGTCGTAGCCGGCGTTCTTGAACACCGACGGGGCGATGACGAAGGCCCCGGCGGTCAGCAGCAGGGTGTGGCCGTCAGGCGCGCTGCGGGCCACCTCGGCCGCTCCGAGCGCACCCCCGGCGCCCGGCCGGTTTTCCACGATGACGGGCTGACCCAGATCGTCCTTCAGCGGCTCGGCCAGCAGCCGCGCCATGATGTCCGTACCCCCGCCCGGCGGGTAGGGCACCACCAGGCGGATGGGCTTGCTGGGAAAGCCCTGGGCGGCGGCAGCCGCTGCGCTGACGCACAGCACGCCAGCGGCCAGAACGCGGAAGAGGTGGTGCAGGAACATGGGCGGCCCTTGCGGCAGATGGCACGACAGACCCCGGATTCTGAGCCCTGGCCGTCGCCGCGTTCACGACGGTTACGGGACCTCAGGCGATTTCGCCACTGCTTGGATCTACCAACTCGCCCCGAACTGCTGCCTCAGCTCCTCGATCTCGGGCTCACCCAACGGCAGCGGGCCGGGCTGACACATCAGCCACAGGCGCGCGGTCTCTTCCAGTTCCTCCAGCACCGCGCTGGCCTGGGAGGGACTGTCGTGCCAGACGTTGGGGCCCAGGCGGTCCAGCATGACGGCACGGATGGGCGTACCGCGCTCGGCCATCGCGCTGATGCGCTGGGCCACGAGCTCGGCCACGCGAGGGTCACCCGGGCGATGGTAGGGGATCAGCGGCACGTGGCCCACCTTCATCACGAAGTAGGGCGTGATGGGCGGCAGGATGTCGTCGTCGCTCCACACGCCCTGCAGCGTCAGCGCCACCAGGTGGGTGCTGTGGGTGTGGATGACGCAGCGTGCCTGCGGCGCGGCCTCGTAGATGCGGCGGTGCAAGGCCAGGGTCTTGCTGGCGCGGTCGCCCGAGGTCTGCACACCTTGAGCATCCAGTCGCGCCAGGCGCGCCGGGTCCAGCGTGCCCAGGCAGGCGTCGGTCGGGGTGATGAGGAAGCCGTCCTCCAGCCGCACGCTGATGTTGCCGGCCGTGGCGTGAACGTAGCCGCGCTCGAACAGGCTGCGGCCCACGCGGCAGATCTCGTCGCGCAGCTGCGCTTCTGCCGTATTCATTGCAGCACCTCGAAAGCCCGGGTGAAGAAGTCCACACCGCCAAAGTTGCCGGACTTCAGCGCCAGGTGCAGCCCTGCGGGGTGGGTGGGCGGAGTGGCATGGCACCAGGGCACGCCGGGGTCGATCTGGGGGCCGATGCGCAAAGTGTGCACACCCAACGCCTGCACGCAGGCGCCCGAGGTCTCGCCACCGGCCACCAGCAACCGGCCCACGCCGGCCGCCAGCAGGCCTTGGGCCACGCGGGCCAAGGCTTGCTCCACCAGGGCGCCGGCGTGTTCCACCCCCAGTTGCGCCTGCACCGCCCTCACCGCTTCCGGCGCCGCCGTGGCATAGACCAGCACTGGTCCTTCGCCCAGGCGGGGTATGGCCCAGGTCAGGGCTTGGCTGGCCACGTCCTCGCCGGCGGCCAGGCGCAGCGGGTCGACGGCGAAGGCGCGGTCCACGCCAGCGGGCGAGCGGGCGATGAAGTCCGCCACCTGCGCGTTGGTGGCGGCCGAGCAGCTGCCGCTGATCACGGCACATGCGCCGCTGGCCGGGGGCAGCGCCGCGGCTTCTGGTCGGGGGATCAACCCATGCAAGGCAGGCATGCCGATGGCCAGGCCCGAGCCCGCCACCACCAGGGCCAGATCGCTCGACGCTTGCGCGAGCACGTGCAGATCAGCGTCGCCCACGGCATCGGCCACCGCAAAGGCCACACCTTGCGCCCGCAGGGCGGCGATGCGCTCACGCACCGCCACAACACCCTGCGCCACGGTGCGGTGCTCGATCAACCCGCAGCGCGAGGCCGCCAACTGCGCCTGCATGACGCGCACCAGGTTGGCGTCGGTCATGGGCGTGAGCGGGTGGTTCCGCATGGGGCTGTCGGACAGCAGCACGTCGCCCACGAAAAGATGGCCCTTGAAGACGGTGCGGCCGTTCTCCGGGAATGCGGGCGTGACGATGGCGAAGTCGGTGACGGGCCCCGTGCTGGACGCCATCGGGCTTGAAGAACCTGGCCCAGCAGCAGGTCCAGCGTCTGACCCTGTGTTCGAGGGGGCTCGGCGAAGAGCCAGGCCCGAGCCAGACGGGGTGTCCCCGGCCAGCTGCGCCATCAAGGCCTCGGCCACGGGGCCGATGTTGCCCCGCGGCGTGGAATCGAAAGTCGAGCAGACCTTGAAGTAGATCTGCTGCGCCCCGCCCGCTCGCAACCAGCGGCAGGCCGCCAGCGACTGCGCCACGGCCTCGTCCACGGGCGCGGTGCGCGACTTCAACGCCACCACCACGGCGTCCACATCGCCCAGCCCGCCAGCGTCTGCGCCAACTTCAGGCACGCCAATGATCTGCACCACCCGCATGCCGGCGCGCACGAGGTTGTTGGCCAGGTCGGTGGCGCCAGTGAAGTCGTCTGCGATGCAGCCAAGAATCATGAAGAGTCTCCAGATGGGGCCGCTGCGGCGCGGCCCAGGTGCGGCCCAGGTGCGGCTCATAGGCTCGGCATAACCACGACAGGCCCGCAGCAGGCGACGCATTCTGGCGCCAACGGCCCGTGAGGTGCGTAGGGCTGACCTCCTGCGGGAAAGACCCCAACGCCGCATCGCTGCCGCGCAAGGCCCGAAGATCACGCCCAAGCGCCGCTGTTGGCGTTTTGGAGCAACCCTCATGAAGAATGTCCTCATCACCGTGGCCCTGGCCTGCAGCGCCGGCCTGGCCTTCGCCCATGGCTGCCCCAAGGAGATGGCGGCGATTGACGCCCGTCTGGCCACCAACCCCAAGCTGTCCGACGCCGACAAGGCCAAGGTGCAGAAGCTGCGCGCGGATGGCGAGGCCGCGCACAAGGCCGGCAAGCACGACGAGTCGATGAAGCTGCTGGCCGAAGCCAAGAAGGCGCTCGGGATCTGAGCGCAACCATCGTTGCCCCTCGCAGACCGAAGCTGCGCGGGGGCTACTGAGGGCATGTCACATCGGCGTGCCCTGGGTCACCCGGGGGCAGCGATTGGCCCCTGAGGCTGGGCCTAACTCTTGTGGATGAAGTGACGTCGGCATACTGCGCGCAGATCCAAACTCGTGCGACAGGAGCTTGTTGATGACCACCCAGGGTTTCAGCGTCAGCCATGCCAAACAGGCCCCGTTCCAGCGAGGGCTGCGCTCGTTCTTCGAGTACCGGGATCTGGGCATCCGCCAAGCCACCGAGGGCCGCGTGGTCGCCCACGTCATCCGGGCGGCCGCGGGCAAAGCCTTTTCAGGCCAGCCGCACCTGCACGAGACCAGCTTTCAATTGGTCTACGTGCTCAAGGGCTGGATCGAGTTCGAGTACGAAGGCCAGGGCGTGGTGCGCCTGGAAGCCGGCTCCTGCGTGCACCAGCCGCCCGGCATCCGACACCGTGAGATCGGCCACAGTGCCGACATCGAGATGCTGGAGGTGGTGATGCCCGGCGACTTCAAGACCGTGGAAGTGCCCGCGCTGAACCCTGGGACAACCGAGGGCGGTCCATCGTCCAGCGCGGCCCCCACTCCCCTGCGCTGAGAAGATGCCGGGCGGCGCGACCGCGGGAGGGATCCTCCGCTACCTGACGGTTGCCGGCTTCGTGCTCCTTGGGCTGATGATGAGCCTGGAAGTCGACGTCGGATTCTCTGCGCCACCAGCGGCACGGCTGGTTTTCTGGGTACTGCAGATCGGCATCGGTCTGCTGGTCCTGCAGTCGATGTTGTATCTGTTGACGCGGCGTTACGGCGCAGGCCGCGTGCCCAGCTGGGTCTGGGTACTGCTGTCGGCCGTGATCGGCGCGGCCCTGCTCGCCCCCGTCTACTGGCTGATCGGCGAGGGGCTGATGGAGCGGTGGCTCGGCTACCCGGCCCAGCCCGACGACGGCGACGCCCTGTTCCCCGAGGCAGCCGGGCATCCCCTGCTGTCTGAATACCTCGACATCGTCGGGCCGCTGACCGCTGCCTGGGCACTGATCTGCCTGCCGCGCCTGCACGGGCTGGTGCCGCCCTTGCTGCACCCCGCCTGCGCATCGAGCGGACCCATCGTCGCGCCGGCGCTGCCGGCGTCAGGCCCTTTCGCCGGTGCACCCCCGACCGCCGGGGCTGCGTCACCCGCGTCTGCGGACACGGGCGGCGCCGTTGCCGCAGGCTCTGACCCAGCGGCGGCCAGCTCGGCAGCAGCCTCCCCGCCATCGGCACCACCGCGCCCGGGCTGGTGCGATCGTCTGCCCACCGAGCTCGGCACCGATGTGATCGCGGTCGCCTCCGAGCTGCAGTACCTGCGCGTGTGGACGCCACGCGGCTGCGCGCTGATCCTCGGCGCCCTGGCCGACGTCGAGTCCGAGGGGGGCGCGAAGGGGCTGAGGGTGCACCGTTCCTGGTGGGTGGCCTGCGACCACGTGGTCAGCGTGCGGCGCACCGCCACCGGGGCGGTGTGCCGCATGAGCGACGGGCGCGAAGTGCCGGTCAGCCGCCGCCGGCGCTCCGAGGTGCTGGCGCGCTTCGGGGACGGCGCTCAGTACCGGGTCGCCAGCGCGTCAAAAGCGGTAGCGCAGACCGAGCTGGACTGAGACGGGGTTATAGGTCAGCGGGCCGATGGTGCCGCCGGCATTGCCTTCCTCGTTGTTCAGCCGTACCGAACCCACGCGAAGCCAGCGGGCATCGCCGGCCATGCTCCAGCGTGGCGTGAGTACGTACTCCACGCCGGCCATCAGCTGGAAGGCGACCTTCCGCCCCGACGAGTAGCCCCGCTCGGCCCCGCCGGCTGCCGGCGTGAGGTCGACGTCGATCTCCTGCACCCAGCCGATGCCCGCGCCCAGGTACGGGGTCCAGGCACCCGTCTTCGCGAAACGGCGCACACCGTTAACCAGCAGGGTGTTGGACGCGAAGTCACCGTCGCGGGCCACGGTCGCTGCCCCCTTCTTCAGGGCGTCGAGGGAGTGGCGGCGGTAGTTCCACTCGACCTCCGCCGCCCAGCCGTTACCGTAGCGCCAGCCGAAATCACCGCCAAAGCCCACTCCGCCGCCGAACTCGGCGCGCAGGCCGGTGCCGGCGCCCTGGGTGCCAGATTCAGCAGCGGTCGACGCGCCGATCCGGCTGTGCTGCCCGTAGAGCGTGCCGTAGAAACCCTTGGGGTCCGCCTGCGCGATGGCGTTGGCGGGCAGCAGGCTGGCGCACCACAGCGTGCCCAGCAAGAGGGAGGAAGAACGCAAAGACATGATCGACGACCTCGAAGAGTGGGAAAGGGAGCCGCCCGTCACCGGGTCGGCATACCCACGATAGAGGTCTGCTGTGCGCGAGGCCAGCGCCGCTGCACCAGCGGTCGGCAGCGTGAACGAGCGGGCAGGGGTGGCCGCCCACGACCGGCCTGCCGGTAGCCGCTTGGCGGAATCAGAGCTTGTGAAGTATTCCGGCGCGCTCGAGCGGGTGTGCGGAAATGTTTCGCAAGCTCTCAGCCCGGCATTGGCGTGCCCAGCACCTGCGCGAACACCTCGTGGTCCACATTGCCACCGCACAGCGTCAAGCCCACGCGGCGGCCGGCGATCTCGCCCGGATGGGTGCGAGCGCGTTGCAGGGCGGCCGCCAGTGACGCCGCGCCGGCGCCCTCGGCCACGTTGTGGGTGTCCAGGTACAGGGCCTTCATGGCCTGCGCCACCTCGGCGTCGGTAACCTCCACGACATCGTCGACCTGGCCGGCCATCACCGCCAGCGCGGCGGGGTCCGGCACGCGGCAGGCCATGCCGTCGGCCAGCTGGGTGGTGACGGGCGACTCGACCGGCCGCCCCTGCGCGAGCGACAGCGCGTAGGCGCGGGCATGGGCGGACACCACGCCCACGAGCCGCATCCGACGGCCGAGCGCCGCCCGCGCAGCGATGGCAGCGCACAGCCCCGACCCCAGGCCGATGGGCACGAAGACGACGTCCAGCTGCGGCACCGCCTCAAAGAACTCCGCCCAGCCAGTGGCCACGCCACGCACCAGGTCGTGATGGAAGGAAGGCACGCGGTGCAGGCCGTCACGGGCGGCCAGGGCCGCGGCGTGCTCGGTGGCGGCCTGGAAGTCCTCGCCGTGCTCCACGAGCGTTGCTCCGAGCGCCCTCATGGCCGCGTTCTTCTCGCGGCTGTTGCCGTGCGGCACCACGATGGTCGCGCCCAGGCCATGCCGCCGCGCGGCCAGCGCCAGCGACTGCCCGTGGTTGCCCCGCGTGGCCGAGACGATGCCGGGGCAGCCGGGTTCACGCCGGGCCAGCCCTTCCAGGTACACCAACCCGCCGCGCACCTTGAACGCGCCCGTGGGGGTGTGGTTCTCATGCTTGACCCAGACCTCCGTGCCCAGACGCTGCGCCAGCAGCGGCCAGGCGTATTGCGGGGTGGGCGGCATCACTGCGCGCACGATCTCTGCTGCAGATCGGATATCGGCAAGCGAGGGGAGGTCAGCAGGCCGCATGGGTGGGGTGCCAAGGAGGTGGGAGTTCAGATTACATCAACCTCGGCCCGTGCGGCCGCAGGCGGCACGGCCACGCAAACGGCCCCAGGGGGCAAGGCCGCGCATGCGTCCGTAGGCGACACCGCCGCTCATGCGCCCACAGCTACCGCTCGTGACAGCCAGCCCTCCTTTCATGGCGCACGCAGGGCCGTCTCCCCGGGAGCCTGACTAGACTGCCCTGCATGGACCTCCCGCCGCTCTCCGAAGGCAACTGGCTGCAGCGCCGTTACGCGCGCTGGGCCGAACCCCACTACCGGCGCATGGCACCCGAGCTGCGGCAGGAGGTCGAGCGCTTGGACCGCTGGCTCTACAGCCGCCGGGGCCTGGTGGCCTGGGCCGGGCTGCTGGTGGCCGTTGCCGGCACGGTGGCCGCACTCATGACGTGGGTGGGGATGTCGGCCGCCGAGTCCGTCGTGCTGGCCCTCGTCTGCTGGTTCACTTTGCTGCTGATCCTGGGCGGCGCCTGGCTGACCCCAGACCAGTACGTCGGTGCCCGCCCTCGGGCCTGGAACCAGTGGGTCAAGGGCCTGGTGGGCGGGGTGGTCGGCATGGTGGTGGGCATCACGATGGCCGCAGCCATGTCTGGGGAGCTCAGCGATTTGTTGGATGGCCCCAAAGTCGTGAACGCCCTGTGGAAGGGATTGCCCTGGTTGCTGGCGGTGATCGCCGTGATGTGGCTGGTCACCGGGCTGGTGGCACGCATCAGCCGCTGGCGCCTGCAAGTCCAGATGCGCGGCCTGCAACTGGCCGCCGAGCGCGACGCCGCCGCGCGGGAAGTGGCCGAGGCGCGGCTGCGCCTGCTGCAGGCGCAGATCCACCCGCACTTCATCTTCAACACGCTGTCCGCCGTGCAGCACTGGGTGGACGCCGGCGACGCGCGCGCCTCGACCCTGCTGCGCGACCTCACCGCCTTCCTGCGCGGGGCCACCGAGATGCTGGGGCGTGAGCGCACCACGCTGGGCGAGGAGGTGAGGATGGCGGGCCACTACCTGTCGATCATGCAGGCCCGCCTGGGGCAGCGGCTGACGAGCCGGGTGGACGTGCCGGCGGAGCTCCGCGGCCTGGAAGTGCCGCCCGGCCTGCTGCTCACCCTGGTGGAGAACGCGGTGGAGCACGGCATCGAGCCGGCCTTGGCCGGTGGTTGCGTGAGCGTGTCGGCACGGGCCGACCCGGGCACGCGCGAGGTGACCCTGCGGGTGCACGACGACGGCGTGGGCCTGGCCCCAGGCTGGCAGGACGGCGTGGGCCTGGCGAACTGTCGCCAGCGTCTGGCTCACCGATTCGGTGCCTCAGCCCGGGTCGACCTGCTGCCGCTGGAGCGGGGCACCTCCGCGCTGATGCGCTGGGCGGTGCCGGCCCTGCCCGATGCATCGTTGCCCACTGGAGAGCCCACATGAGTGATGACGCGGAGCATGAGAGCGGCCTGGGCCCAAGGCCCCTTGCGAAGGTGCTGATCGCCGATGACGAGGAGGCGCCGCGCGCGCAACTGGTGGCCGCGCTGGCAAACGCCTGGCCCGAGGCGCGGTTGGTGGCGGCCTGCGTCAACGGCGTGGATGCGTGGGACGCCTTTCTCGAGCACGAGCCCGAGGTGTGCCTGCTCGACATCCGCATGCCCGGCCTGAGTGGCATCGAAGTAGCGCAGCGTATCAACGGACGCGCCCGGATCGTGTTCGTGACGGCACACACCGACCATGCGCTGGCTGCTTTCGATGCCGGGGCCGTGGACTATGTGCTCAAGCCCGTGGAGGCCACGCGGCTCGCGCAGGCGCTCACCCGGGTGCAGGCGGGGCTGCGGCCTCGCGCCGCCGAGGCCTCGGCGACCCTTGCAAAACCGATCGGCCCAGCACCAGCAGCCCACAGCGGCGGGTCTTCAGCCGATACCGACGCTCACCACACACAGGACGCCGCAAGCGTCACAGCAGCAGTCACCAGCCCCGCCGCGCTGCAGGCCCTGCTGGCCGAGCTCGCCGCCCAGATCCGGCGCCCGGCGCCGCTGCAGGTCATTCAGGCCAGCGTGGGCAAGGAAGTGCGGCTGATCCGTACTGAGGAGGTGCTGTACTTCGAGTCTGATGCGCGCTACACGCGCGTGGTCTGGCGCAGCCCCGGCGCGCCGGGCGCGCCCGCGCAGGACGGCGAGGCGCTGATCCGCACGCCGCTCAAGGAGCTGCTCGTGCAGCTCGATGCGCAGCAGTTCTGGCAGGTGCACCGCTCGGTCATCGTCGCGCAGCGGCATGTCGAGGCGGCCGTGCGCGTGGACGAGCACACGCTGCAGCTGCGGCTGCGCGGCCGCATCGAGCGGCTTCCCGTGTCGCGGCACTTCCAGGGGCTGTTCAAGGGGCAGTGAGCAAGGCGGGGGGAGGAGCGCGCCCACGGTGCGGCCCAGCAGTTTTGCAGCAGACCCCCGCCCCGGACCTAGGCTTGGCCCTTGGGCAACTCAATCCCCGGGAAGATCTTGATCACCGCGCTGTCGTCCTCGCGCCCAAAGCCGGCGCTCGAGGCCTGCATGAACATCTGGTGCGCGGTCGAAGCCAGCGGCAGCGGAAACTTGGTGGCGCGCGCGGTGTCCAGCACCAGGCCCAGGTCCTTGACGAAGATGTCCACGGCCGACAGCGGCGTGTAGTCGGCCGCCAGCACATGGGCCATGCGGTTCTCGAACATCCAGCTGTTGCCCGCGCTGTGGGTGATCACCTCGTAAAGCGCCGCAGCGTCCACGCCCTCGCGCAGGCCCAGCGCCATGGCCTCGGCGGCCGCAGCAATGTGCACGCCGGCCAGCAGCTGGTTGATGATCTTGACCTTGCTGCCCGCGCCCGCGCGGTCGCCCAGTTTGTAGACCTTGGCCGCCATGGCGTCGAGCGCGCCGCCGCAGCGCGCGTAGGCCGCGGGGGTGCCGGCGGTCATCATGGTCATCTGACCTGAGGCCGCCTTGGCCGCGCCGCCCGAGATGGGGGCGTCCAAGTACAGCAGACCCATGCTGTGCAGACGCTGCTCGAAGGCGATGGACACGTTCGGGTCCACGGTGGAGCACATGACGAAGACGCTGCCGGGCTTCATGGCCGTGGCCGCGCCGCCGGCAAGGCTCTGGCCGCCATGGCTGCTGGCGCCACCTGCTCCACTGCCACCGCCGCCAAGCAGCACCTCCTCGGTCTGCTGGGCATTGACCACCACCGAGATCACCACATCGCAGGCCGCGGCCAGTTCGGCCACGCTGGCGCAGGCCGTGCCGCCCTCTCGGGCGAAGGCCTCAGCCACGCCCGGGCGGATGTCAAAGACATGCGGCGAAAAGCCAGCGCGGCGCAGCGAGCCGGCCATGCCGGCGCCCATGGCGCCGAGGCCGATGAGGCCCACGCAGGGCTGGGTGTGATCAGGTGTGGGGGTCATTCCGGAGGTTCCCGTCAAATGATGGACTGAGCGAAGGCGTCAGGCTGGGCCCGAGCGCAGGCCGTAGACCCCGCCGCCGGCCCAGAGGTACTCGGCCCGCAGCACCGCGTCGCCCTTCTCGCCCGTGAAGGTGAAGCCCAACACGGCCATCGTGTCGCCCGCCTTGATCTCGGCCACCTTCCAGGCGTTCATGCGGGTCAGGGGGGCCAGTTCGATCAGCCAGCGGCGGTCACGCCGCGTGGGCAAGCGCGCGGCGCGTAGCAACGCCGGCCCGTCGACGGCCACTGCCTGGGCCGGTACCGTGCGTGAGGCGAGGTCCGCCGGCAGCTTCAGGTCCGCCCCCAACTCCAGTTCCAGCTCGGCATGGGGGTTGCGCCAGGCTACCTTGGCGGCGCGGCCTTCCAGGTACAACGGCCGCTCCTGATCAAAGCTGCTCCAGCCGTGGTGCGCTTGCGCCGCGCCCGGACTCAGCACCCATCCCACGGCGGGCACGAGGCCAGCCGCCACCAGTTGTCGTCGGTTCATCATGACCTCCTCAAGAACGGATCACGCATAGGCGATCCAGCGGCCGCAGATCATCGCGCCGATCCAGAGCCCGAGCGAGGCCAGGGTCTGCACACGCGCCACGGCGTCCAGCCGCTCCAGGCCGGCGCGCGCATGAAACAGCGCCGCGTTCATCCCGGCCAGCATCACCAGCCCCATCTTCCAGACGAAGGCGCGGTTGGCCAGCATCTCCCCCGGGTGCGCCGCAAACATCACCAGGCCCGACAACGCGACAAGGCCAAACCCCACCAACGCCAGCACGAGCGACAGCCGGGCCAGGGCGCGCACGGGCAGCTCCCGCGACCACCCCAGCACCCGTAACTCGAAAGCCACGAGATTGCCCACCAGCAAGGCCACCCCGAGCAGGTGCACCACCTCCAGCGCGGGGTACAGCCAAGGGCTGCTGCCGATCCATGTCAAGCCCTGCACTCAGGACCCTCCTGCAACACCACAGGCCACGATGTTGTCACGAAGCGGCCTGCCGCTCGTGCGCTGAAGACGGGTCGATCCAGATGGCCTGGCGTGGCGCCCGCCAGCCGCGCCAGCATCACTCCGGTCCTGGCTGGCTCATCCAGGGGTGACTGCAGCGGTTACCCTCCAGGCCCGTCCTCTCCTTCAGCGCCCGCACCCTGCCCCGCGGGCCTTCCATGACCCTCTCACCCCGCACCACCGGCCTGCTGGCCGCCTTCGTCACCGTGGGCGCCTGGACGGCCTTCATTGTCGGCTCGCGCGCGGCGGTAGCCCAGCGCACCCTGGCGCCCCTGGACGTGGCCGTCATCCGCGTGGCCTTCGCCGCTGCGGTGCTGCTGCCCTGGGGCTGGTGGCTGTGCCGCGGGCGCAGCGGCACCTGGCTCAAGGTGTCGCCGCTGCCGGCGCGCACCAGCGCGGCCTTGGGCTTGCTGGCAGGTCTGTACTTTCCACTCGCGGCCTACCACGCCTTCCTCTTTGCACCGGCGGCTCACGGCTCGGTGCTCATGCCGGGCCTGCTGCCGCTGTGGACGGCAGCGCTGTCGGTGCTGGTGCTGCGTGAACGCCTGGGGTTGCAGCGGGCGCTGGGCTTGGGCATGGTCTTGGCCGGCGCCGTCACCGTGGCCAGCCATTCGCTGGCTCAGGCCGGCGCGGGCGGCGAGGCCTGGAAGGGCGACCTGCTGTTCATGAGCGCCTCGTTCTCCTGGGCGATCTTCACCATCCTGTGCCGGCGCTGGCAGATCTCGGCCGTGCACAGCAACATCGCCGTGCTGACCTTCGCCAGTGTCACCCTGCTGCCGGCCTACGCGCTGCTGGTGGCCACGGGCACCGTCACATCCCACTTCGCCGAGGCGTCGTGGCGGGAGATCCTGACCCAGGGTGTGCTGCAGGGCTGGATCGCTGTGGTGGTGTCGGGCATCGGCTTCATGAAGATGGTGGAGAGCTTCGGGCCTGTGCGCACCACCATGATCACGGCCGTGGTGCCCGGCCTGTCGGCTCTGTGCGCCATGGCGATGCTGGGCGAGCCGTTGTCCTGGGTGGTGATCGCCGGGCTGGCGTGTGTGACCGTCGGGATCTTTGTGGGGGTGCGGGGCGCAGCCGGCCGATGAGCCTCGCCCGCGAAGCTGCCGGCCGCTCCTGCCCGCCGCTCCCACCAGCGACAGGCCTGCCCCGCCGCTCAGACGCAGCGCCTGTGGCGTTCGATGCAGGTGTCCAGCGTCTGGGCGCCGTCGCGCTGCCACCAGTGCGCTGAAGAGAAGATCTCCACTTCGGCGTAGCCGGCAAAGCCCTGCGCCTCCATCCAGCCGCGGATGCGCGGGAGATCGATGACGCCGTCGCCCATCATGCCGCGGTCGTTGAGCAGGTCGGTGGTGGGGGTGAGCCAGTCACACACGTGCAGGGCCAGCAAGCGGGAGGCGCCTGCGCGTTCGATCTGGGCCTCCAGCTTCGGATCCCACCACACGTGGTAGGCATCCACCGCAACGCCCAAGGCACCTGTGCGCTGCGGGTCCAGCAGGTCGCACAAGTCCAGCGCCTGCTCCAAGGTGTTGATGCAGGCCCGATCGGCGGCGTACATCGGGTGCAGCGGTTCGATGGCCAGTGGCATGCCCCGTTCCCGAGCATCGTTCAGCAGCAGCTGGACGCCTTCAGCCACCTGCTGCCGTGCGCTGTCCAGGTCCTTGTGCAGCGCGTGCCCGGCAAGCGCTCCCGGCAGGCCACCGACCACCAGCACCAGGCAGGCGGCATTCAGCTCGCAGGCCTCGTCCAGCGCACGTCGGTTGTCGTCACGCACGGCCTCGCGTTGCGCGCTGTCGGCGTAGGTGAACATGCCACCGCGACAGTAACCTGAGAGTTCCAGACCAAGGGCCTTGACGGCCTTCGCAGTGGCCGCCAAGCCCGCCCGCTCGACCTGGTCTCGCCAGGGCGACACAGCTCGGATGCCGCGCGCCGCGCAAGCCTCCAGGATCTGCAGCAGCGGCCAGTCCTGCCCCCGCTGGCGCCGCACGGTGGCGGTGTTGATGGACAGCCAGCGGTGGTCGCCGGAGAAGTCCCTCAAGCCTGTACCCCGTGAACGGCCAGCAGGTGGCGCATGCGGTGCACGGCCAGTTCAGGTTGCTCGATCAGCCCCGCGGCATCGGCCAGACGGAACAACTCGGCCAGGTGCGGCAGCGAGCGCGTGCTCTGCTGCCCACCCACCATGACGAAGTGGTCCTGGTGGCCGTTGAGCCAGGCCATGAAGACCACCCCCGTCTTGTAGAAGCGGGTGGGCGCGCGGAAGATGTGGCGCGACAGCGGTACCGTGGGTGCCAGGATCTCGTGAAAGCGGGCGGTGTCGCCGGCGGAGAGCGCGGCCAGCGCTGCGCTGGCGGCCGGGGCGATGGCGTCGAAGATGCCCAGCAGGGCGTCGCTTTGCCGCTGGTTGGCATGCGTGCCAACACCGTCGCCCGCAATCAGTTCGGCGTAGTTGAAGTCATCCCCTGTGTACATGCGCACGCCCTCGGGCAGGCGTCGGCGCATGCGGATCTCCTGCTCGCGGTCGAGCAGCGAGATCTTGATGCCGTCGACCCTGGCGGCGTGCGCCTGCACGATGCCCAGCGCGGTGTCCATGGCCGCGGACAGGTCGTCGCTGCCCCAGTAGCCTTTTAGCGCCGGATCGAACATGTCCCCCAGCCAGTGCAGGATGACGGGCTGGCGGGCCTGGCGCAGCACGCGGTCGTACACGCGCTCGTAATCTTGCGGGCTGCGAGCCACGCGCGCCAGGGCGCGGCTGGCCATGATGATGAGCCGCCCGCCCAGGGCCTCGATGGCCGCCATCTGCTCCTCGTAGGCTCGGATCACGTCGTCCACGCTGCGCACCTGGTCCAGGGCCAGGTGGTCGGTGCCACAACCGCTGGCC
>CAYSOD010000029.1:0-15588 GCA_964432385.1 uncultured Rubrivivax sp. | reverse complement strand
GTGCTGGTGTTGTGCGGGCAGCCGCTGCAGAACCAGGGCTGGCGGTCCACGCCGCGCACGTCGATGGCGGCGAGTGCCCGCTCCTTGGCCTCGATGATGGCCAGCCGTTCGTTCATGCGCTGCTCGATGTCAGCGGGTACACCCAGCTTCTTCAGACGCTTGGCAATGGCCTGGGCCACGATGGCAGGCGTCAGGTCGGCCTTGGCGCGCAGCAGCCAGCGGTTGCTGGGGTTGGGCTGGCTCCACTCGCCGCCCGACAGGTCGCCTTCGGGCTCGTCGAACTTGCCCAGTACGTTGGGGCGCACGTCGTCACGCCAGTTGTAGAGCTCTTCCTTGAGCTGGTACTCGATAACCTGGCGCTTTTCCTCCACCACCAGGATCTCCTGCAGCCCGCGGGCGAACTCGCGCGTGGCCGTGGCTTCCAGCGGCCACACCACGTTCACCTTGTGCACGCGGATGCCGAGCTGCCGGCAGGTGTCGTCGTCCAGGCCGAGATCCGCCAGCGCCTGACGCGTGTCGTTGTAGGCCTTACCGCTCGCGATCAGGCCAAAGCGGTCGCCCCGGCCCCCGTCACGCCCCTCGATCCCGTTGTGGTTCAGCCGGTTGGCGCGGATGTAGGCCAGCGCCGCGTACCACTTGTAGTCGAATAGGCGGGCCTCCTGGTCGAGTGCGCCGTCCGGCCAGCGCATGTGCACACCGCCCTCGGGCATCACGAAGTCCTCGGGCAGCACGATCTTCACGCGCGCCGGGTCCACGGTGACGCTGGAAGACGACTCCACCACCTCCTGGATGGTCTTCATGCCCGCCCACACGCCCGAAAAGCGGCTCATGGCAAAGGCGTGCACGCCCATGTCCAGGATGCCCTGCACATCGGACGGAAAGAACACCGGCAGCCCGCAGGCCTTGAAGATGTGGTCGCTCTGGTGCGCGGCGGTGGAGCTCTTGGCGACGTGGTCGTCACCGGCCACGGCGATCACGCCGCCGTGGCGTGAGGTGCCGGCCATGTTGGCGTGCTTGAAGACGTCGGAGCAGCGGTCCACGCCCGGGCCCTTGCCGTACCAGATGCCGAACACACCGTCGAACTTCTTGGACTGCGGGAACAGGTCCAGCATCTGCGTGCCCCACACGGCCGTGGCGGCCAGCTCCTCGTTCACGCCGGGCTGGAAAACGATGTTCTGGCCTGCCAGATGCTTCTTGGCCTGCCACAGCGACTGGTCATAGCTGCCCAGCGGGCTGCCGCGGTAGCCGCTGATGAAACCGGCCGTGTTGAGACCTGCCAGGGCGTCGCGCTGGCGCTGCAGCATGGGCAGTCGCACGAGGGCCTGCACGCCGCTCATGAAGGCACGCCCAGTCTCCAGCGCGTACTTGTCGTCCAGCGTGACGCTTTCCAGGGCTTTGCGGACGTCTTCGGGCAGTGGTGCGTTCATGGTCCCTCCAGGTGCGTGGGCTTGGGGCCCCCCGTGCTTTGTCGTGCGCGGTGGCATGAGCCCTGGCACACACCAGGGTCAGGGCCACCAGCCCAGAGCCAGTTTAGAGGTTCGGACCCACGAAGTGCTTTCTTTCTCATGCCCGCTGAGGGCGCTTGGCGCAACAATCAGTATTCGTAAGTCTGTTTCAAGCAACGATGACGCCAGGAAAGCGAAACACAGGGAATACCCGGGGCTTGCCCGCAACACCCGCTGACGAGACGGAACCCGCCAGTCTGGACCGCTACGATCTCGCGCTGTTGCGCGAACTCCAGGCCGATGCACGGCTGTCCAACGCGGAGCTGGCCACGCGCATCGGTTTGTCGCCCGCGCCCACCTGGCGCCGGGTGAAGCGGCTGGAAGCGCAGGGCTACATCACGGGCTACCGTGCCGAGATCGACCGCCGCAAGGTGGGGCTGGGTGTGCTGGCCTTCGTGCGGGTGGACGCCGAGCGCAACAACGCCGTGGCCACCCAGGAACTGGAGAACCGCATCCGCAGCCTGCCCGAGGTGGTGGCCTGCCACTACATCAGCGGGGCCGGCACCTTCGAGCTGCATGTGGTGGCCACCGACCTGGACGCCTACTCCCGTTGGGCGATGGAGACCCTGTTCAAGCTGCCCAACGTGAAGGACATGCACACCAGCTTCTCCCTGGGTGAGGTGAAGGCCGGCGGGGTGTTGCCGCTGAACCATCTGGGCCCTACGGGGCCGCGACGCTGAGAACGAACATTTGTTTTTCGATGGGGTGGCCGCAGGCATCGAAGCGGTTACGCTCCGCCTGCTCGCATCAGCCTCTTCGGCCTGCGGCCCCCCCTCCATGAACACCCGAGCCGTCTCAGACTGGCTTCTGACCACCGACCCCGCCCAGCGGACGCGGCTGGCGCAGAGTGGGCGCGCGATGGTGGTGATGGGTGCGGCGGTGGCGGCGGTTCACTACTTCGTCGCGATGGGCATCGCCACCGTGCCTTCGGTCCGCACATGGACCATCGTGTCCTTGACGGGCCTGTTCGGCGCGTTCCTGCTGATCCGCAGCGGCTGGTCCCGGCGCTTTGCCGACCCTTCCCTGACCGTGGCCCAGATGGTTTTTGCCATCACGATGGCGGCCTGGGCCTACACCCTGCTGGGCCCGGCGCGCGGTGCGGTGTTCCCCATCGTGATGGTGATCTTCATGTTCGGCCTGTTCGCTGCCAAGCCGCGCCAGATGGTCTGGCTGAGCTTGTACGCGGTGCTGCTCTTCGGGCTGGCGATGGCGCTCATGGCCTGGCGATTGCCGCGGTCCTACCCACCCTTCGTGGAGGCGGGGCACTTCCTCATGGTGGCCACCATGCTGCCGGCCGCCTCCATGCTGGCCGCGCGCATCGCGCTGATGCGCCACCGCATGCGCGCGCAGCGGGTGGAACTCAAGCAGGCCCTGGCGCGCATCGAGGAGCTGGCCACTTGCGATGTGCTGACCGGGCTGCTGAACCGGCGCCATCTGGAGGAGGTGCTGGAGCGCGAACGCCAGCGCAGCGTGCGCTCCGGGCAGGCCTTCTGCATCGCCGTGATCGATCTCGATGGCTTTCGGGCGGTGAACGAGCGGCACGGCATCGCCGTGGGTGACCAGGTGCTGCGAAGGTTCGCCCAGGAGGCGCAGGCCTCGCTGCGGGTGGTGGACCGTCTGGGGCGCTGGGCAGGCGCGACCTTCGTGCTGTTGCTGTGTGACACCCGCGGCCCGCTGGGCCGGCAAGGGGTGGAGCGGCTGCGCGAGCGGGTGGCGGCCATGGCCGTGGCTGCGGCGCTTGGCGAGCCGGTGCGCATCACCGTGTCAGCCGGCATGACCGAACACCATGCCGGTGAAACCATCGCGCAAGCACTGGCACGGGCCCAGGCCGCGCTGCGGGAGGCCAAGGCCCAAGGGCGCAACCGGCTGGTCGTCCTCTGAGGACAGCCTCCTTCATGCGCGCCCCCGCGCCTGGCTGATCCCAGGGCCGTTGAGGGACACTCTGGCCCCTCGCGACCCGTCATCCAGCAAGACACCGACCATGGCCGAACTCTCGCCCCTCCCGACCGAGCCCACCTCTTCCACGCAGCGCCCCAGCAGCCTGCGCGTGCACCAGTTCCACGGCCTGCGCCCCGGGCCGCGGCTGATCGTTTTGGGCGCCGTGCATGGCAACGAGGTGGCCGGGCCGCTGGCCATCGGCCGGGCGCTGGCCGAACTGGACGCGGGCCGCTGGCGTATCGAGCGCGGCATGGTCACCTTTGTACCCGTCACCAACCCCCTGGCGTATGCGCTTGGCCAGCGCACGGGCGACCGCAACCTCAACCGCAACCTGCGCCCGACCGCCGTGCCGCAGGACTTCGAGGACCGTATCGGCAACGTGCTGTGCCCGCTGCTCGACGCGCACGACGTGCTGCTGGACCTGCACTCCTTCAACGGCCCGGGCGAGGCCTTCACGCTGTTCGGGCCGGAGAACAACACGGGCGACCTCGAGCCTTTTGCCCATGCTGCCGAAGAGGCCCGCCTGGCGCGCCACCTGGGCCCGCGGCGCATCGTGGAGGGTTGGCTGCGCAGCTACGAGGCCGGTGTGGCCCACCGTCGGGCCCGTGCGCGTGGCGCCGGGCAGAGCCTGGACACGGATGCCAACTACGGCGTGGGCACCACCGAGTACATGCGCTCACGCGGTGGCTGGGGCGTCACCCTGGAGTGCGGCCAGCACGCCGACCCCAAGGCGCCTGACGTGGGCCTGCAGGCCATCCGGCAGACCCTGGCCCTGCTGGGCTTGGTGAGTTGGGCGCCTGACGCTCCCGCGCAGGACCACGAGGTGCTGCGCCTGGAGGAGGTGACCGACCGACTGCACCCCGAGGACCGTTTTGTCAGGGAGTGGACGAGCTTCGACCCCGTCAATGCAGGCGAGGTGATCGGCCTGCGCCACGACGGCACGCCCGTTACCGCCCCGGCCGACGGGCGTATCGTCTTCCCTAACGTGCGGGCCGAGCCTGGGCACGAGTGGTTTTACTTTGCGCAGCCCAGCCCGCGCCGTTTGGTCTGAGGCGGCGTCAAGGCCTGACCCGCACTCCATGAACAACGCCCGCGCTGGGCGGGCGTTGAGAGGGCTGTGTCAGGCCCATCAGGCCGGCGGGCGGCCCGTGCGTCAGAAGAACCTGTAGTCGATGCTCAGCACGACCGCGCGGCCGCGCGGATCGGCCACCCGAGGCTCCCAGGAACTGCCGGAGCCGAAATTGCTGTCGTAAGTGATCGCAAACGGCGGATCGCGATCGAACAGGTTCTTGACCAACGCCGTCACCGTCAGGTTCTTGATGCCGCTATAAGAGGCCGAGAGGTTGTAGGTGGTGAGGCTGTCGACCTTGGGCTTCCAGTCCGGCGGTGTGACAGCACCAGCCGCGACACCGGGCAGAACCTGGTCGTTGTAGCCGCTGCGGTAGACCTGTGCCAGCGTGGCGCTCCATGCGCCACGCGAGCCCGTCAGGTAGGCGCTGTGCTTCCAGCGCAGGCCCAGGTCGCCGGCAAAGCTGAACTGCCCGATCTCGCTGGCGCTCCAGGGTGCCGAGGGCACCACGCGAGAGCGCTTCTTCATCAGGTAGGTGCCGTCCAGGCCCGCAGTCCAGCGGGTGCCCATGCCGGTAAATCCGCCGCGCAGCGTCACTTCCACGCCCGAGGTTTCGGTCTCACCGGCATTGATCCAGCGCTGGTCGACGGCGATGATCTTGCCCGCTGCATCACGGATGAAGCGCTCGGGGAACAGGTTGTAGTTGTCGATGAGTTGCGTCAGCGACAGGATCTGTATCGTGCCCTGACGGCGGACCGTCCACCAATCCAGCCCGATGCTCAAGTTCTTCTGAGGCTCCCAGATGAAGCCGAATGATCCGAGCTTGGCTTCCTCGGGGCCCAGGTCGGGCTTGCCCCCGTTGATGATGTTGGCCGCCCGGTCGATGAAGGCGCATCCCGGGTCGGTGGTGTTGGGCCGTCCGCCAGGGCAGGTCTTGGGATCCACCAACGTCGTGCCCGTGAACAGCGACTCGGACGAACCGTTGTAGAGCTGATTGAAGGTCGGCACCCGGAATCCTGTGCTGTACGAGCCCCGCGCCAGGAACTGCTGCGAGGGCTTCCACCGCGCCGACACCTTGGGGTTGGTGGTGGAGCCAAAACCGGTGTAGTCGTCCTGACGCACGGACAGGGTGGTCTCCAGTTGCTTGGTCAGCGGCAGCAGCAGTTCGCCGTACACGGCCTTCACGTCGCGCTTGGCGCCCGCCAGCACGTTGGTCTGGTCGAAAGGCGCTGCAATGATCACCCGCTGTGCGGCGAGGTCGCGTTCGTCACCGTTGAAAAGGTACTTCTCGGTGCGCAGGTCCACGCCTACGGCGGCCATGATGTCGCCGCCGGGCAGCTTGCCGATGGCGCCTGAAGCGGCAAAGTCCGCCTGTTGCATGGTGAACTTGCCGCCGTACAGCACCACCCCTTCGGCCGAGGCTTCCTTCAGCGCGGCCAAGCCGTCGGCGCTCTGCGTCTGCCCAGGGAACAGGAAGACGTTGATCCGCCCACTGTTGAGTGCCGGGATGATGCCCGCTCCGCCGTCCGAAGCGCCCGTGGCGGTGGTGCCGCGGTAGTAGTAGCCGGTGCCGAGCTTGGACTTGGCTTCGCTGGTGGCCTGGATCAGGCCCGCGCGGTAATCCCAGCCGCGCCACAGGGGGCCTTCGGCCGTCAAGGCCCAACGCTGGGTCTCGGCCTGCGTGGTCAGCTCTCGCGGCCCGCACTCCATGCAGCGCCAGCGATAGGCCAGGGATTGACCCCTTTGCGCTTCGGTGATCTGGCCAGGGAACGCCGACAGCAGCCGGTTGAACACCGCGTCATACGCGGCCTGGGATGCCGTGTTGCGCGGGAAACGCAGTTGCTGTGTGGTGGTGTTGGGGGTGAGCTGCACATTGGAGAAGCGCTTGGCCGAGTCGGTCTGGCTCGCGGTCACTTCGGCCGCCAGCTGGTGCTCGCCCAGGCGCAGCGTGGCACGTGCCACGAGGTTGGTGTCGGTCAAGGGTTGCTGCAGCACGGCTGCGCGACCGGTGTCCCAGGCGCAGGCCAGTGCCGCCGAGGGCACGTTCCACAACAGCGCGTCGTAGGCCGCCTGGCCCGGGATGGAGCCGCAACCTTCGGCGCCTGGCAGGTCCAGCACGTTCAGGCCACCGGAGGCCCGCACCGTGGTGCTTCCCGGCAGCAGGGGTGCGGATGCGGTGGTGGGAAACAGCGTGCCCGCCAGCGGGAAGATCGTGGCAAACGGTGTACCGCGGGTGTCCACGCTCAGCCCGCGGTTGGGCTGGAAGGTGTTGACGAAGTCGCGCTGGTCACCGCGCAGCGCCTTGTGGTCGCGCAGGCTCAATGAAGCCATCACGTTGAAGCGGTCTCGGGTCAGATCACCAAAGCCCGCAATCAGCGAGCCGCGATAGATGTTGCCGCCGCCCGCCTCGGTGACATCGGCCGAGGCCTGCACGGAGGCGCCCTGGTAGTCGGTGCGCATGATGAAGTTGATCACGCCACCGATCGCGTCGGTGCCGTAGATCGAGCTGGCACCGTCCTTCAGCACTTCGATGCGCTGCAGAGCCGCCATGGGGATCTGGTTCAAATCCACCACCCCGCCGTTCAGGCCGTGTGCCGCCACCCGCCTGCCGTTCAGCAAAATCAGCGTGGCGTTGCTGCCCTGCCCCCGCAGGTTGGCACTGGTGGCGCCATTGTTGCCACGCTGTGCACCGCCCACGACGTCGGCGTTGGAAGCCAGGTTGTCCAGGCCGTTGCCGTTGGTGGACAGCCACAGGATCACTTGTTCAGCGCTGGTCAACCCTTGGCGCTCGATCTCGGCCCGCGTGATCACCTGCACGGGCAGGGCGCCTTCGGCGTCGATGCGCTTGATGATCGACCCCGTGATTTCCACCTTTTGTGTCGTGGTGGGGGTCTGGGCCAGCACCGCGGTGCTCAGGCCCAACAGGGTAAGGGCAGATGCCAAGGGGGTCAGTTTCACGGGGCTTCTCCAGAAGTGGTGGCGTAGCAAGGCCCGACGGGCAGGCTTCACACGACGTTAACAGGACGAGGCTAGGGCCCACCCTGGGGCCGTGCCAATGAAAACCCTTGGTGGCGGCATAACCCGGAGTCATGCCGGGCCGCCGGCTTCTTGTGGCGTGGGGGGGCTGTCGTGGGTGAATTCGACCTGGCGCATCCTTAGACTGCGAATGCAAACGCTTCGAGCACATGGCGGCACATCGTTTCAGGCGTTGCGCCCGCCCCACGTTCCCTGTTTCGGAGACCCTGATGTCGATTTGGAAAGGCCTGCCGCTCACAGGGTTGTGGGCCACCGTGATGCTGCTCGGTGCGGCCTGCGCCTGGGCTTCGCCGCCGCCAGATCCCTCCCCGCCAGTCGGCGCAAGGCACGGCGCCATGGCGCCAGCCGCTTCGCAGGCCGCAGCTGCAGCCCTTCTGACCCGCGTGCAGGACCTGGCCCGCGCGGGCAACCTGCCCATCGAGTCCATCGGGCTGGTGGTGGCCCCAGTGCGCCCCGCCGCTCCCGGGCAGCGACACCTGGCCCTGGGGGCCGAGCGCCCGCTGCAACCCGCCTCCACGCTGAAGCTGCTCACCACCCTGGCTGGGCTGGAGTTGCTGGGCCCCACCTGGCGCGGCCGCACCCGGTTGCTCACGGCAGGACGCATCGAGCAAGGCGTGCTCCATGGCGACCTGGTGCTGGAGGGCGGGGCTGACATGGATCTGAGCGCCGAGGCCTTGCAGGCGCTGCTGCGCAAGCTGCGAGATCGCGGTGTGCAGACGATCCGAGGCCACCTCATCCTGGACCGCACCGCCTTTCGCCCGACCCGGTTCGACCTCGGCCTGCCGCCATTCGACGAGTCGCCGGAGTTCGAATACAACCTGATCCCCGACGCGCTGACGGTGGACTCCAACCTGCTGCGCATGGACCTGGTCTTCGACGCGGAGGGCACCTTGCAGATCCACCAGCATCCCCGCCTGGAGGGATTGCGCATCATGCACGAGTTCGCTCTCGTGGACACCCCCTGCGCCCGGTGGGCGGAAGGCTGGAAGCCGCCCGAGCTGCGCCGGCGTGTCTTCGGCCGTGTGGAGGTGGTGCTGCGCGGCACCTGGCCGCGGGGTTGCGAGCGTTCGCTCGCGCTGAACGTACTCGACCGCGACGAGTTCATCGAGCGCTTGGTGCGCCATCAATGGACCGACCTGGGCGGCCACTGGCAGGGTCAGGTCCGCGAGGCGGCGGCGCCCTCAGGTGCGGTGGTGTTGGCCGAGCGCTTCTCGCGGCCGCTGTCGGAGCTGGTGCATGCCATCAACAAGGTCTCTGACAACGCCCGCACGCGCACCCTGTTGCTGGCTATCGGCCGTCAAGCATCGGGGGCTCTGGATGAGCCCACGCTGCATCGGGCCGACCGGGCCGTGCGGGCCTGGATGGCAGGCAAGGGCATTGCGGACGCCGGCCTGGTGTTGGACAACGGCTCGGGCCTGTCGCGCACCGAGAAGATGAGCGCCGCGCAGCTGGAAGCCGTGGTGCGCGCGGGCCTGACAGGGCCCTGGGCGCCGGAGTTCCTGGCCAGCCTGCCCATCGTGGGCGTGGACGGCTTCACCCGCTGGCGCCAGGCCGATGGCAGCGTGCCCTTGCAAGCCCGCCTGAAGCCCGGCGGCTTGCGCAACGTGGCATCCGTGGCGGGCGTGGTGCATGACGCGGCGGGAGAGCCCGTGATCGTGGTGGTCATCCTGAACCACGACAACGCCCGCGCCGCGGTGAGCCGGCCCCTCATCGACGCGGTGCTGGAGGGGGTGTCCAAGACCCGGTGGTCGGAGCCCGCGCGGCCTTGAGCTCGCCCGGCCCTGGGTCGCACGATCAGACGACACGCCCGCGAAGGCAGCGCCCCCTTGGGCCCAGGGCCTCAGGGGTCAGGTGATCAGCCGGTAGCCCGCGCGCACGGCTTCGCGGTCGCCAAAGTCGAAGTGCCACCACTCGGTGCCAATGCCCTGCCAGCCGCCGTGCTGCATGGCGTGGCGCAGGATGGTGCGGTGCGTCAGATGTTCCGGCCGCAACCGGCCTTCGGCCGTGAACTGGTCTTCCAGGGCCGGGTGCGACAACTCGGTGGTGTCGTCAAAGCCGGTACCCATGTCCAGCTCTTGCCCCTGAGCGTCCAGCAGCGTGAGGTCCACCGCCATGCCGAAGGAGTGGATGGAGCGTCGTGCCGGGTCGGCAAAGTAGCGCTGCATGGGCGTGCCCCGCACGTGGGCCCAGAAGCGCTCCTGCACGCGATGAGGCCGGGCAGCGTCGAGCACGCAAAGACGCAGGCGGGGATGTTGTTCCTGCAGCCACTGGGCGGCCTGCGCCAGGGCGGCGGCCGCCTCGGCATGCAGCCAAGCGCAGTCGTGCGGGCTGTACAGGTCCTGGCCCAACAGGTTGCGTGGGCTGGCGTAGCGCAGGTCCACGCTGATGTTGGGCACGCTGGCCAGGGGCCGGAAGCTCGGGTCGTCGGCCAGGTCGTCGATGGCAATGGGGGGCGCAGGGCGGTTCACGCTGCCGCCCCCAGCTCGAGGCAAGCACGTGCCTGCGCCGCCACCTGCTTCACCAGCTCGCGAGCCCCGTGCGAAAGAGGGCTCTGGCTTGCGCTCAGGGCGTAAAGGCGCACGGGCAGCGCGGGCTCGACAGCGCGCAGGTCCAGGCCCTCGGGTCGGGGCCAGCGGGCGGTGAAAGGGTCCACCAGCGTGACGCCCCCGCCGGACTCCACCAGGCCGCGGGCCAGCTGGTAGGTCTGCACCACAGTCAGACAGCTGGGGGTGCACTCTGCCGCGTCAAAGGCGGCGGCGATCAACTCGCCCACGGGGTCGTGGGCCTGCAAGCCGATGAACCCCGCCTGAGGCGTGGCCAGCTCCTGCAAGGACAGCGGTTTGCGCCGCAGCGCGGTGCTCCAGGTGCCGGCCCGGGTGATGGCCACCAGCGGCCCTTCGGCGATGGGCTCGGCCACGATGTTGGGGTGGCGCGGGTCGCGCAGCGACAGGGCCAGATCGGCCTCTCCGATGCGCAGGATGTCGACGATGGCACTGCTGTGCTGGGTGGCCAGCTCGCACTGGGTGTGGGGGAAGGCCTGGCGCCAGGCCGCCAGGGCCGGCGCCACCAGGCTCAGGGCCAGCGAGGGCGTGGCCACCAGCCGCACGGTCTCCACCGAGCGGGCCTTGAGCGTGGCGGCCAAGCGGCGAATGCCGGCGAGGTCACGCGTGATCTTTTCGGTTTCCGCAAACAAGCGGTGCGCCTCGGGCCGAGGGTAGAGCTTGCCGCGGATGCGCTCGAACAACTGCAGCCCCAGCTGCAGCTCGCAGTGCTGCAGCACCTTGGTGACCGCGGGCTGCGAGATGTGCAGCACCTGCGCAGCCCCGCTGATGGTGCCGGCCTGCATCACGGCGTGGAAGACTTCGATGTGACGCAGGCGCATGGGGGCGAGGAGGGTGGCGGCGCATGCGGCTGCCCGCAGGCCTCAGGACATGAAGCGGCTGATTCTAGAAACCGATGGCTGGGCAGGCTTTACCGGGGCCGTGATGCGTTCTTCACGGCGAGGTCAGTGCTGCCAGGATGGCGGCGGATTCGGCGTCGGGCTCGCCGTCGAACTTCGCGGGCCTGAACCGCATCTGGAACGCCACCATCACCTGCCGGGTGGCCGTGTCCAGTTCTCCCCACAGGGGCACGAAGTAGCCCAGTTGCGCCAGGCGCTGCTGAAACCAGGCCACGCTGGGCAGGGCCTGTTCATAACGCGGCCGCAACTCGGCCAGCTTGGACTCGTTGGGCCACAGTGCCAGCCCCTCGTCGGCCAGACGCTTCCAGGGAAAGAGTGGGCCGGGGTCGGGTTTGCGCCCGGGGGCGATGTCGCTGTGGCCCAGCACACGCTCGGGCGGGATGCGGTGGCGCTTGACGATGTCGCGCACCAGCGCCACCACGGCGTCGATCTGCGCGGGCGGGTAGGGGAAGTACTGCCGGCCCTCGGGCGTGTCCCGGTAGCCGAGGTTGACGATCTCGATGCCGATGGACGAGGGGTTAAGCATGTGGCGCCGGCCCCAGAAGCTCACCCCCGCGTGGTTGGCGCGCTGCTGCTCGTCCACCAGCCGGTAGATGGTGGGCGGATCCACGTCCACCAGATAGTGGCTGCTGACCTCCTGCTGCGTGAGCACGCGCAGCGAGGTGGGAAAGTCCAGCGCCGTGTAGTGGATGATGAGCGTCTCCACCCGGCTGCCCTGGCTCACAGAGGAGTAGGACGTGTCGATGCGTGGGCCGACCGCACAGCCGCTGAGCAAAGCGGCCGTGCAGAGCCCGGCGACGAACGCGCTGGTCTTTCGCCAGCTGGCTGCCCAGGTTCTGAAAGGTCTGGGCAGCACCGACGCCAGACATGGGGCAGCTCTCAGCAGTCCACCCATTGCGCGCCTCCACATGCAGCTCATCGCGTGCTTCAGCATCCGGTTCATCGTGAAGTCAGGGCAGCAGTTACCCGAGCCGTGGTGGGCTCGGTCTGCGGGCGCGCCGCGATGCGTGCTGCGGCGTGGTGGCCGCGGCTGATGCGGGTCTGCACGGCCACGCTGGAAGGGATCTGTGCTCGGCAGGCCTGCTCGATCACTGGGTGCAGCTGCAGCACCCGTCCCGCCAGCGCCACCGGCCGCGGGCCAAAGCGCTGTACCAGGATGCGCGCCAGACGCCCCAGTTCCGCCCCGGCCTGCTGCAGCAGCTGCAGGGCGCTGGCATCGCTGCCCGCCGCGCCGGCCACTGCCAGGGCCAGTCGCCCCACTTCGCCGCGGTCCACGCCGTAGAGAAAGCGGCGCGTGTGCGCCCAGTCGTTACCGCCCACGTGCTCCAGCACCTCGCGCGCCATGGCCGAGTGGCGCCAGGCGCCCGGAGCCTCGTCTTCAGCGCGCCAGATCTGCCGCAGCGCCTCGCGCGCAATCCAGTAGCCGCTGCCGCCGTCGTCCAGCAGGCCTCCGCGACCCCCCACCCGCTCGAAGTGACCGTCTTCGGTCAGAAAGCCGCCGATGGACCCCGTGCCTGCGTAGACCAGGTAGCCCTGGCCAGGCGCAAAGACGTCCAGGTACGCCACCTCGATGTCGGTGCTCAGGGCCACACAGCCCGCGGGCAGGTTCAGGGGCGCAGCGATCAGGCTTGCAAGCTCGCCCACGTCACCTCCAAAGCCTGTCAGGCCCGCCCGCACAGTGGCCGGCTGGGCCACTTCCAGCACCTGCGCGGCCAACTCGGCGAAGCCCTCGCGCAAAGCCTGCTGCCCAGCTCGTGTGCCCATCAGCACGGCGCTCATGCCCCCCACCTGGCCTTCGGCCAACAGTTCCCCTGCAGCGGTGGCCAGTGCCCAACGGGTCTGCGTGCCGCCAGCGTCGATGCCCAGGCCCAGGAAGCTGGCGCGGGCTGCGGCGCGACGAGACGGCGGGCGCACCCGGGGGGAAACCTGGGAGTGAGGGGTGGCGGCGGTGTTCAAGATGAAACGCGGATGGGCTCGGGTCTCACTGGGCTGAAGTCGCCCTGCAGGCGTGCAGCGTAGGCCGGACGGCCGCCGTCCTGCCAATGAAAGCCTGTGGCCGCGCCATAACCCCCGGGAATGCTGGCAGACCTGGCGTTCGCTCTAGCCTCCCGGTGGCGGCGTGCCGATGATCTGCACGATCTTGTCGGTGGTGGACACGTCGGTGGTCGGCGTGACGTTGCCGATCACCCCGCGCAATGTGGTCAGGCTCTCTGTGGCCACGCCCATCTCCTCGGTGAAGTGGCGCGCCACCGCAAGTTGGTTCTGGAACTGCTTGGCAGTGTTGCCCCACGTTGCATCGGTCAGCGGCTTGTTGGCCAGGTTGCCGAATACCGTGTAAAGCATCTTGCCGCGGCTCCAGCCTATGCCCAGCGCTGCGTCGATGTCGTCGATCGCCGTTTGCTTGATGGTTGCACTGGCGCTGGTTTTGACGATGTTATTGACCAGTTGCGTGGCCAACTCGCGATTGGACAACGTGGTGGGGTAGACATCGGTGAACTGCTTCTTGGTGGTGAAGATCTCCACGATCTGCTGCAGCACGGGCATGTTGTCGGGCCGAGTTGGCTGGGCGCTGAAGTGGTTCCAGGCCTCGGCCAGCTGGCCCATGTAGGTCGCCCCTGGGGCGGCCGCGAAGGCCACGACGAAGAAGTGGTACAGCCCGTCCACCGTGGCCGTGCGGAATGGGATCGTCGTGCTGCTCGCCAGGGCATTGCCTGCTGCATCGCGTACCGCACCCGCGCCCAACTCGAGCACGACATCGGTAAGCACCGGAAGATCGGCCTTGGGGTCGATCGTCAGGGTGTCACCCTTGATGCTCAATTGGGTACTGGTCGCACCGAAGGTTTCCAGCACCTGGCCCGCTGCGGTCTTGAGCACCACCTGCCCCGCCCCGAGCTGAACCGGCTCGTCGAAGATGAGAGCGAGGTTGACATCCGCCTTCACCGCCTTGGCCGAGGCAGCCGGCGCAGAGGACTTCAGCTTGGGGGCCGTGGTGTCAGCAGGCGTCGTGCCCGCTCCAAGGCCCAGATCAAGGCGCGCCGCTCGAATGCCGGAGTCCAGTGCGCTGCGCTCGTCTACGAAGGCCACCACCACACTGCCGTCGCCGGTCAGCGCGAGCGCGGGACTGGTCTGAGGCCCGGCAGGTGCGGCATCGAGTCTCACCGCCGCGCCGTCGAGCGTACCGTCAGCCTTGATGCGCTGGCCCACGATGTCCACGGCGTTGAATGCAGCGCCGGCGGACACTGTCAGCAGCAACCCCCCGTCGGGCAGCGCCAGGAGGTCGGGGCTGCCCACCCCGGGCGCCGGGACGTTCAAGTCCGTGCCGACCCTGGCGCCCGCTGCATCTGTCCGAATGACGGTGAAGGAAGTGGACCCTGACGCCATGGCGATGGCCAGGCCGCCATTGGGGAGCGCGGCCAAGGTCGCTTGGCTTCCCGTTGAACCCAGGCTCAGCGCTGGCAATGCAGCCTGGGTGCCATCCAGCTTGAAGTACTCCACCTTCGGTGCGGCCGGAAACTGCTGGGTGATGATGGCCAGGATGCCGGTGTTGGAACCCTGTAGGGCGACCGCCACATCCTCATTTCCCGCTGATGAGGGAAGGCCGGTCGAGGCCACGAGACGGTTTGCCCCCAGCGTCCCGTCAGGCTGAACCAGGGCCAGGCGCAGGGTGTTGGGGTCGGCGCCTTGGTCCAGGTACAGCACCCCCGCGCGGCCCTCTGGGAGGGCCACGGCCTGTATCAGCTTAAGGTCCGTGAAGGTTGAGCTTCCGCCGCCTCGCGCCACCGCGATCTCGGCACCCACGGGCAAGCCCGTCTGGGGGTCCGTGATGCGGGCGCCAATGCGAGAAGACGTGTTCGTGGTGGCCGACCAGGCCGCCAGCACCTGGCCACCTGACAGGGTGACGATATCGGCGGCGTCCGATACCCCCGAGAAATCGCTCGCGGCGGGAAACGCCCGCGCAATCGGCTTGCCGTCCGGGCCGAAGGCCCGCACCATCATGGACATCTGGCCATCGGCATCGCGGCCATAAGGGTAGTTGGGGGCGCTGTCGTTCGTGCCGGGCAGAAAGTCGGCCCAAATGGCCACGAAGCCGCCGTTGGGCAGCCCGGTGACGCGGGGCAGGTACTCGCTGCTCGTCTTGGAGGTGCCGTCCTCGGGGGAGAGGGGCAGATCGGCCTGGGTGGGGATGACGACGGGAGCGGGCATGCTGAGTTCTCCACGCGAGTGTTGGTCGGATCGAAGGGCCCTGTGGCCCCGTTCTGTATCCGCGGATTTCTGACGCGAATCAGATCACTCGGTGTTGAGTTCTCCTTCAACCCCCCGGCGGCACGGTCCCGATGATTTGCACGATCTTGTCGGTGGTGGACACATCGGTGTCAGGCGTGACGCTGCCGATCACCCCGCGCAGCGTGGCCAGGTTCTCGGTGGCCACGCTCATCTCCTCGGTGAAGTAGCGTGCGACGGCCAACTGGTTCTGGAACTGCTTGGCCGTGCCGCCCCAGACGGGGTCGGTCAGTGGTTTGCTGGCCAAGTTGCCGAACACGGTATAGAGCATCTTGCCGCGGCTCCAGCCTATGCCCAGC
>CAYSOD010000028.1:0-15622 GCA_964432385.1 uncultured Rubrivivax sp. | reverse complement strand
CAGGTGCAGGCTCTGGTTGATGCGGCTGTGGTGGTAGTAGCGGTGGTCATCCCAGCGCTGGACTTGCAAGGCTTTCAGGAAGTCTTTCACGGCGGTCCTCGGGTGAGTTGAAGCGCCCTCGGGCAGGGCGCGGCCGATGTTCGGCGCAGCACGTGAAATTCCGGTGACAGGCGTATGACGGAACTGTCGTGCGACTGTCATCCGGTGGTCGCAATTGGAATTCAGCATCCAGCGCCATGGAAACAAACGCCTGGGACTCGAGCCATCGCGATGGCGGGCCGGATCTGCTGGTGCAGGAGTACCCTTCCCTGAGCAGATCCATGCGCGTGGCCTTTGTCACGGAAACATATCCGCCTGAGGTCAATGGCGTGTCCATGACCCTGGCGCAACTGGTGGAAGGGCTGCATGCCCGCAACCACGATGTGCAGTTGGTGCGGCCAAGCCAGCCGGGGGCGCCAGGGGCTGCAGAGGCCCAAGAGCGTTTCCATGAAGTGCTGATGCGGGGCCTGCCCGTGCCGCGCTACCCCAACTTGCGCATGGGCGTGCCTTCGAAGCGGGCTCTGGTCCGCCTGTGGTCCTTGAGCCGGCCAGACATCGTACACATCGCCACAGAGGGCCCCTTGGGGTGGTCTGCTCTGCAGGCCTGCCGTCATTTGAAGTTGCCGGTGACATCGGACTTCCGCACCAACTTCCACGCCTACAGCCAGCATTACGGCGTGGGTTGGCTGCGCAAGCCCATCATGGCCTACCTGCGCAAGTTCCACAACGCCACACGCCGCACCTTCGTGCCCACGCCGGCCTTGTTGCAGGATCTGCAGCGATGCGGCTTTCAGGGCTTGCGGGTGGTGTCGCGCGGCGTAGATACCCAACGGTTTCATCCGGGACACCGGGACGAGGCGCTGCGGCAGTCGTGGGCGGTGCCGCCTGGAGGATTGGCCGTGCTGTGCCTGGGTCGCCTGGCCCCGGAGAAGAACCTGGATTTGCTGGTGAGCGCCTTTGATGCGTTGGCACATGAAGTGCCGGATGCGCGCATGGTGCTGGTGGGCGACGGGCCTCTGCGAGCTTCACTGCAGGCGCGGCGGCCCGGGTATCACTTTGCAGGCCAGCGTTCGGGCCAGGACCTGGCCCGCCATGTGGCTTCCGCGGATCTGTTCCTCTTCCCCAGCATGTCCGAGACGTTTGGCAACGTCGTCACGGAGTCCATGGCCAGCGGCGTACCTGTGGTGGCCTTCGATCATGCGGCGGCTTCTCAGGTCATCACGCCCGGGGTGAATGGACAGCGGGTGCCCATGGGGGACGAGCGGGCTTTCATCCAGGCCGCGGTGTCTGCAGCGCAGGACCGTGCAGGTCTGGCCCGATGGGCTCAGCAGGCCCGCCGTTCAGTGCAGCCGCTGGACTGGAGTGCGGTGGTGCAACGCTTTGAAGCCGAGTTGAGAGATGCACTGCGCGACCCACTCAGCGAATCGGCGATGCCCGTCGGCGACGCTGCCGCCACAGCAGCCCAGCCATGAACGCCGCGATGAGCGACCCAAAGCCATAGAGCAAGGGCACGATGGGCACGTCCACCGCGATCAGCACGCCGTAGACGGCCAGCATCGCGAGCACGCTCGCGTTTTCGTTGAAGCCCTGCACGGCAATGGAGCGCCCTGCGCTCAGCAAAGTGCAGCCTCGGTGCTGCAGCAGGGCATTCAGCGGCACCACCAGCACGCCACCGACGGCACCTACCGTGGCCAGCAGCAGCACCGCTGGTAAGAGGCTTTCCACCGAGGCCACGAGCAGCATCATCAGGCCCAGGACCACGCCGACCGGCAGCACTCGGTGAGCCGCCGCCAGGGGTACGAGCCGGCCTGCGAGCCCGGCGCCGATGACCACGCCGACCGCCACCGCTGCCTGCAGGTAAGCAGCCTGGTCCAACGTCAGCTTCAGCACATCCCCGGCCCAGCGCAGCACCGCAAATTGCAGTGTCGCTCCCACCCCCCAGAACAGCGTTGTCACAGCCAGCGACAATCCGCCGACAGCGTCTTGCCACAGCGTGCGGTTGGCGGAAAAAAAGTCCGCGCACAGCCCACGCAGAGTGGGGCTTGCCGGTGCGTAGCGCGCGCCGCTGTCAGGCACTCCGAGGTTGAGCAGCGAGGCTGTGGTGTACACGAGCAGCACGGCCGCCAGCGACAACATGTAGGCTGATCCGAGGGTCCCGTCGCTGGCTTGCGACAACCAACGACTCACGCTCTGGGCCGCCGTGCCGTCTACCAGCCATCCGCTGACGAGCAGGCCCCCCAATACCGTGCCAAGAAGCGCGGCGCACACCACGGATACCTCGATCCAGCCGTTGGCTGCCACCAGAGCGCGCGCGGGGACGATCTCCGTGATCAAGCCATACTTGGCAGGTGCATATGCGGCCGCCCCAAGACCGACGATCGCGTAGCCCAGGGCGGGGTGAAGTCCCATGCAAAGTGCGCAGGCACCCAGCAGCTTGACCACGTTCATCGCGGCCATGAGGCGAGCCTTGGGCACGGCATCCGCCAGCGGCCCGACGAAGGGCGCGAACACGACATACGACACTGTGAACCCGAACTTCAACATGGGGGCCCACCAGCCCGGCAGCCCCTGCTCCACCAACAAGGCGATGGTGATGATCAGCAGCGCGTTGTCGGCCAGCGCCGACACGAACTGCGCTGCGATCAGCAGGTGGAAGCCGGCGGGCATGCGGATATCGGCTCCCACCCGTCGAGCCAGTCGACCATTTGGGCGAGGCCCAGCCGCAAGGGTGTGTGCCGCATGGGTCCACCCATCACCCTGTTGAGAAGCTGAACGTCCGCACACGTGTAGGCCACGTCATCCGCAGGCAGTCTGTGCATCTGGACCTGCGCTGACTGACCCAGGGCTTCCTCCAGAAGCCGCAAGAACTCCAGCATCCTGACGGGCTGGCTGTGCCCGATGTTCAGCACGTCAGGCAGTGGCTGATGAACGGGCCGCTGCACCAAGCGCACCACGGCGTCGACCGCGTCTTCGATGTAGGTGAAGTCGCGTCGCGGCTGACCATGGCCGTACAGCTTGATCTCATGTCCATGACGAATGGCCTGCGCAAAGAGAAATGGCGCCATGTCCGGCCTTCCCCATGGGCCGTAGACCGTGAAGAAGCGCAGCCCCGTGCAGTTCAGTCCCATCTGCGTCTTGTAGGCCGCCGCCATCGCTTCGTTGGCGATCTTGGTCGCCGCGTAAAACGAGGTTGGGGGGCCCGTGCGATCAGACTCCGCGAACTGGCCACCACGCTGTCCATACACACTGGACGAACTCGCGTAAAGCAATCGGCCCACACCGGCTCGCCTGCTTGCCTCCATCACGCTCGCGAAGCCCATCAGGTTGGTGTTCGCGTAGGTCAGGGGGCGCTGCGCCGATGCGCGCACCCCGGGAAGCGCCGCCAGATGCACCACCACCTCAATCTCGCGCTCAAGCAGCGCTTGCGTCAGGGCGTCCGTATCGCACACGTCCAGGTGGGTGACCGTGACGCCATTCGGACGGGTCAGTGCGGTGAGGCGGCCTTCTTGCAAGACCAGCAGGCGACCTGCTGACAGAACGTCGCACCCGTGCACGCGCATCCCCTTCTGTGCCAAGGCTTGCACGACGTGTGCACCGATAAAGCCTGCCGCGCCCGTGACAAAGACTGATCGCATGGCGGCATCTTCCTGCCTGGTCAAGACGGTGTGCTGACGCTTTCGTGAAGGTTCCGTGTCACGAACACGCCACCTCACCTTCACTGCCCTGTCATGCAACTCACCGAAGCTGTCTGCCCATGAAGTGCCAAAGAGAGCGCGATCACAAAGGGCAGTCTCGACTGACAGGGCGGTCTCAGCCCGCACGTGTCGAACGCCTCTTCTGGTTGACGGGCGCCACGCTGATGGGCGCGGCTTGCCTGGGCGATCTTTCCGGCGTCAGCCGGGAGTGGATGCAGTGGGTCCACGTCACCGAACCTGCGTTGCAACTGACCTGGGCATGGCTGACCGTGCTCGGGTTTGGGTGGCCTCTGCTGATCTTCGGCGTGGCTCACGCGGGCAGAAACGCTGTGTTGATTTCAGTGTTTCTCAAGACAGCCTTGATCGCGAGCCTGATGGCTCAGGTGCCCAAGGCGGTGTTGCAGCAACCGCGGCCAGCTGCGGTGCTGGACATCTCCCAACTTCATGTCGTTGGTGAGCCCGTGATGCACACCGGCTCCATGCCCTCGGGGCATGCGCTGGCTGTGGTTGCCATGCTGGCCGCCGCATGGCTCGGCCGTGCCCATCGTGGTCTTGGAAGCCCGCCCGTTATCGTGGCCCTTGGATGGTGCGCAGCTCTGGCTTTGGCCGTGGCGGTCGCCTGGTCTCGGGTGGCGGTGGGTGCCCACTGGCCTGCGGATGTGTGGGCGGGGGCAGGTGCTGGCCTTTGGGCGGCGACGCTGGCTTGGAGATGGGAGCGCCTGTCGTCCTGGGCTCGATGGTTTGAAAGCGGCGGCGGCCAAGCTTCGGTGTGTGTGTTCCTCGTGGTCGCTGCTGCGGCCTGGGCATTGACGGCAACGGGCTATCCGCAGGCGCTCTGGCTGCAATGGGTGCTGGTCGCCATCGCGTTGACGCAAGCCGCGGTGCGGGTTCGTGACCTGAAGATGAGGGCCGACGCAGCGCGTGCGTTGCAAGCGCCAAGGGTCGAGTCGTGACGCGTTCCATCCTGGAGGCATGGCGCCCATCGCGTCGAAGGCGTTGGTGGATCGTGTGTGGCTGGTTGTGCACGTTGGCGCTGTGCGCCTGGCTTTATGGCCACCTGAGGGCATTTGAATGGCACGGGATGCTGTCGGGTGTGCCGTGGTTCTGGTGGCCACTGGCGACCCTGTTATGGCTCGCAGGCTACGGCGTCAGGGCCTTGCGGTTGAAGCAGGAATGGGCTGATCGCGCTTGCGTGCCCTGGAGTCGCTGCCTCAAGCTGGTGTTGTGGCACAACGCGGCGGTGCTGATCGTGCCTATGCGTCTGGGCGAAGTCAGTTATCTGATCGGCGTGGCACGGCAGTGGGGTGTGGACCTCCCGTCTGCTGCATGGAGCCTGCTGAGGCTTCGGCTGCAGGACGCCGTGGTGCTCTTGGCGCTGGCACTGGCTTGGTTGGTGCCGGGCGGTGCTGGGGCGGTGGGCCTGCTGGCGCTGTCCCTGGTGTGGTGTCGCCATCGTCTTGCTCGTACTGACCGTCGGTTTGCCGGCCCTGAGGGCAGCCTGTGGAAGGCTCTGATGAGCCTGCTCCTGTCCCCGGGCTGGGTTCACGCCGTGGTCAACTGGAACTTGCGCTTGGCGGTCATCGGTGGATTCCTCTTCCTGTTGGCTCCTCTGGCGCCCGCCGCCGCCGCAGGTGCGGCCGCAGGCGCCGAGCTCGGTGCCTTGTGGCCTCTTCAAGGCCCGGCAGGCCTTGGGCCGTTTGAACTCGGTGCGTGGTCCGCTGCTCAATGGCTCGGACAGTCCCCGCCGGGTCTGCTGGCGGCTGCTCTGACGGCGCATTTGTTCTGCTTGACGGTGGCGCTGGCCGCCGCTGTGCTGGCGCTGGGCATCTGCGGTCGTCCAAGTGCAGCAGCCTTGGCAGGGGAGAGTCGATCATGATCCAGGCGCGGATGGAGTCCGACGACGCTGTCGACCAGATCCAACAAGGAGACTCGCTTCCCGGCGTTCGACATGGGCCGAGCGTGGGGCCCACGCAGGCGCCAAGAGCCTGTCAGCACCGCGTATCCGTTGTCGTGCCGCTGTACAACGAAGCGCCGAACGTGCACCCGCTGGTGCGGGCCGTGAGCGAAGCGCTGGCGCACGCTCCCTGGCCGTGGGAGCTCATCCTGGTGGACGACGGGTCCACCGACGGAACCATCTCTGCCATGGGGCAGGCCTGTCGGGAGCATGGCCAACACGTCCGGATGCTGCGTTTGTCGCGCAACTTCCGTCAGACCGCTGCCATGCAGGCTGGGATCGATGCAGCCCGCGGGGACGTCATCGTCACCATGGACGGTGATCTCCAGAATGATCCGCGGGACATTCCTCGGCTGGTGGGCCGTCTGCTCGACGAGTCGCTCGACATGGTGGCGGGCTGGCGACAGCACCGACAGGATGGTCTCGTCCTGCGTCGACTGCCGTCGCTGATGGCCAACCGTCTGATCCGCCAGGTGTCGGGCCTGCAGTTTCAGGATCTGGGCTGCAGCCTGAAGGCCTTCAGGGCGGGCGCCCTCAGGCGCATCAGGCTGTACGGCGAGATGCATCGGTTCATCCCCGCGTGGCTGGCAACGGTCACCTCGCCTGATCGGATGGCCGAAGAGCCGGTGACCCATTGGCCCCGAACCCGAGGTCGCTCCAAGTACGGCATCTCACGCACCTTCAGGGTGCTGGTGGACCTGTTGTCGATTCACTTCTTCCTGCGGTTTGGCAGTCGGCCAGGGCACTTCTTTGGCGGTATCGGGCTCGCCCTGACAACCTCGGGCGCGTCCGTGCTCGGCTACCTCGCCGTCCTCAAGCTGATGGGCGAGTCCATCGGCACGCGACCTCTGCTTGGCCTGGGTTTCATCCTGACCATCGCGGGCCTGCAGTTCCTCACCACGGGTGTGCTTTCGGAGATGCTGGTGCGCGTCTACTTCGACGGCACCCACGCCAAGCCGTATCACCTCTGGCCGGCGCCTGAGTTGAAGGATGAAGAGGGCTGGCATGCTTGAAGTCTTGCGTGGTGAGTCTGCGCGCTCTCGCCTCGGCCTGCTTCTGCTGGGCGTCCCCTTCCTGCTGTGCCTGGGCGCCGCCCCGCTCTTTGATGTTGACGAAGGCGCCTTTGCCGAGGCCTCACGCGAGATGTGGGCGAGTGCAGACTTTGGCCACACCACGTTGAACGGCGCCGATCGCTTTGACAAGCCCGTGGCCGTGTATTGGCTTCAAGCCCTCGGCATCAGCCTGCTGGGACCGGGAGAGTGGGCTGTGCGCTTGCCGTCTGCGCTGTGTGCCTGGGCCCTTTGCGTGGCCGTCGCGAAGTTCGCATGCGCCCAGTGGGGGCGAGCCGAAGGTGGGTGGGCGGCGGTTCTGCTGGCCAGCAACCTGGGCCTTCTGGTGATTGGGCGCGCCAGCACCGCTGACGCCTTGCTCAACCTCTGCCTGGGGCTGACCGCGCTGGACTTGTGCCTGCATCTGAAGACCGGGTCGCCCTGGCCGCTCAGACGCGCAGCCCTGTGGGCCGGGATTGGGGTGATGACCAAGGGGCCGGTCGCCCTGCTGATACCTGGCGCGACCTTGTGTCTGTGGTGGCTGAGCTACCGCGATGGCCAGAAGGCTCGACAGACATTGAGTGACTTGTGGTCCTGGGCCATTGTTCTGGGGGTGGCGGCACCCTGGTATCTCTATGCCTGGGGCAGGCACGGTGAGGCATTCGTCAATGGCTTCCTGGTCAAGCACAACCTGGAGCGCTTCAACAGCGCCATGGAGGGCCATGCTGGCGGTGTCCTGTACTTCGCGGCCCTGCTGCCGGTGTTGTGCTTGCCTTGGTCGGGTCTGCTGTTGCCGGTACTGGTTCGCCTTCGTGAGCAGTGGGCCGACCCTGTTTCCCGTTTCCTCGTGTTGTGGGCTGGTTTCGTGCTGGTTTTCTTCTCGCTGTCAGGCACGAAGTTGCCGCACTACGCCTTGTACGCTGTTGTTCCGCTGGTTTTGCTCATGGCCAGGCAGGCCGTCCAGCCTGGCCCCTGGGTGCGGGCAGTGCTGTGGCTGGGTCTGGGCACCTGGCTGACCCTCCTGGCCCTGCTGCCCTGGACTGCGGTGACGCTGGGGCCCAGTGTGGGTGATCCGTTGTACAGGGCCTTGCTGATGGGCGCACCACTGCCCAGTGGCCACTGGCTTGTCATGGTGCTCGCAGCAGGGTTGCTGTTGTGGCTGACCCTGCACCGCCGGAGCACCTTTCAGTCCAGAGCATGGACAGCAGGAGCGGTCTGCGCGGTGCTGTGCGCCGCCTGGGTCTGGCCCTGGGTGGGCGAGGCGCTGCAAGGGCCCATCCGCAGAGCAGCTTGGGCATCGGCGGCGCACCCCGGGTCGGCCGTGCAGTGGGATGTTCATTGGCCCAGCGTCGGCTACTACCGCCAGCAACCTGTGTTCAGAAGGCCACCGCAGCCAGGTGAGTTGGCCTTCGTCAGGGCAGATCGCCTGGCTTCACATCCCGCCAGGGGGGACTTCGACGTGCTCTACCAGGAACGGTTGGTGGTGCTGGTCAGGCGCAAGCCCGCCTCTGAAGGGCGGGCGCCATGAAAGCTCGGGTTCGCGAAAGCTGGGCTCTTGGATTGACAGGGGTGGGGCTTGTCGCCCTCTTTGAGACCTGGCCACTGCTGGACCTGCACATTGCTCACGGGTTTCACACGGGTGCTGGTGACTTTCCGGGGCGGCACTTGATGTGGGTGCAGGCGGCCTACCTGGGCACGCCGTGGCTGGGTCGCTCCTTGTTCCTTCTCTCGGGAGTGCTGCTTCTGTGCGCCCTGTGGTCGCCTGCTGGTGTGACACGCCGTATTTGGAGAAGAGCCGCTGCCGTCCATCTCGTGATGTTGTTGGGCATCGGGCTGCTGGTGCATGCCGTCTTCAAGGAGCAGTGGGGACGGCCCCGGCCCTATGAACTGCAAGCTTTTGCGGGTGAGCACGCTTTTGTTGCAGCGCTGCGACCTGGCGGAGACTGCAAGAGCAACTGCTCATTCGTCAGCGGACATGCAGCCACGGGGTTCGGCCTGGTCTCTCTGGCCATGTTTGGTACGCGCCACAGGCGCCGCAAGTGGTTCGCTGTGGCCTTGGCAAGCGGTTTGGTCATCGGCCTGGGCCGGATGGTGCAAGGCGGGCACTTCCTCAGCGACATCCTGTTTGCCGGGTGGCTGATGTGGGCCGTCAATGTTCTGGTTCGTCAGGGGTGGATCAGAACGTTGCTGTGGCGGCGGCGTCGACAAATACGCGTCCGAGGTGCCTTGGCGGACGTGACGCCGCCACCCACCAATGCGTGCTGAGATTCACACCATTGTCATGAAACCTTCGCAAACTCTACGGCGGTGATGTTTCGCTGGAAAGTACTCATGTCAATGCCAAGATCGACCCGGTGGACCCTCTGGGCCTCTTTTGCGCTGGCCCTGGCCGGCTTGGTGGCTGCCTGCGGTGGCGGCGACCCCGTGGAGCCAACCCCCACCAGCATGACGCTGGAAAGAATCGGCGCCTATGAAGGCGGCGCCCTTGGGGCGGCGGAGATCACGGCCTTCGATGCCACCACGGCGCGGCTCTTCGTCGTGAATGGCGCCAACGGCACTGTGGATGTACTGGACTTGCGCGACCCGAAGACTCCCAAGTTGGTGGGCACCATCGATGTGAAGTCCCTGGGGGCGGGTGTCAACAGTGTGGCGGTGCACGATGGGCTGGTGGCGCTGGCTGTCGAGGCTGCGCCCAAGACAAATCCTGGCGTGGTGGCGTTCTACAACGCATCCGACCTTCGCCAACTGGAGGTGGTGACCGTGGGGGCGTTACCTGACATGGTGACCTTCACCCCCGACGGACGCTATCTGCTGGTGGCCAACGAGGGAGAGCCCAACAGTTACGGCTTGCCGGACTCTGTGGACCCTGAAGGCTCCGTCAGCGTGATCACGGTCAACCGGGCAGGCAAGTCCACGGTGGCCACGGCGGATTTCAGGGCTTTCAACGGCAAGGAGGCTGAGTTGCGCGCACAGGGCATCCGCATCTACGGCCCAGGCGCCACGGCTGCGCAGGACCTGGAGCCCGAGTACATCGCAGTCAATGACAGTGGCACCACAGCCTATGTCACGCTGCAAGAAAACAATGCGGTGGCGGTGGTGGACATTGCCACCGCAAAGGTGTTGTCCATCAAGCCTCTGGGCTTCAAGAACCACAACCTTGTTGGCATGGGGCTGGATGCGAGCGACGAGGACGGTGGTGCCAACACAAACACTGGTACGCCGGCCATCAAGATCGCACCCTACCCGGTCAAGGGCATGTACATGCCCGATGGCATCGCCGCTTACACCGTCAATGGGGAGACCTATCTCGTGACGGCCAATGAGGGAGATGCGCGCGCTGACTGGCCCGGTTTCAACGAAGAAACTCGGGTGCGCACTCACTGCACGGCTGGTTTGGATCCCAGCGTATTCCCTGACGCCGCCAACCTGATCCTGGACTCCAACTTGGGCCGCCTTCGCATCACCACCACACCCAATGGCGGCAGCGCTGGCAAGAACGCGGCTGGTCAATGCAGCGAGCTCTACAGCTTTGGCGGACGTTCGTTCTCGATCTGGAATTCGAGCTTTGCGCGTGTCTTCGACTCGGGTGACCAGTTTGAGCAGCGCACGCAGACCTTGGGCAATGTCAAGTTCAATGCCAGTCACGACAACGACACCTTGGATTCGCGCAGCCCGTCCAAGGGCCCTGAGCCGGAGGGCGTGGTGTTGGGCAAGATCGGCACCAAGACCTTCGCATTCATCGGCCTGGAGCGCGTGGGCGGCGTGATGGTGTACGACATCACCAATCCGATGTCGCCCAGCTTTGTGACCTACTTCAACCCACGATCCGGCGCCACGGGCGACCGAGGTCCGGAGGGCTTGGTGTTCGTGCCGGCGGCCAAGTCGCCTAACGGCAAACCCCTGCTGATCATGGGCCACGAGGTGAGCGGTACCACCACGGTGCTGCAACTGAATCTGAGCTACTGAGTCAGCGAATTTGCAGTTGACAGGTACGGCCCGGGCTGCGGCAACGAGTCCGCGCGGGCCTGGCAATTGCTCAGCCGGCGCATCGGGCCCGGCAACGCACAATTGCGGAATGTCCTCACCCCCAGATGCGGGCGTGCTCGCTGCCATCGACATTGGTTCCAACAGCTTTCGTCTGGAACTCGGCCGGGTCGCATCCGGGCGGTACAGGCGGGTTGACTACCTCAAGGAGATGGTGCGTCTGGGTGGCTGCCTGGACGAACAGTCCCGCTTGACCGAAGCGGCCTTTGAGCGCGGGCTGTACACCCTGGGCGCCTTTGCCCAGCGGCTCCAAGGGATGGATCCCAGGCGTATCCGCGCGGTGGCCACGCAGACGCTGCGCGAAGCGCGCAACCGGGATGAGTTCCTGCGCGCGGCGCAGCGGGTCCTCGGCTACCCCATCGAGGTGATTTCCGGGCGCGAGGAAGCCCGGCTCATCTACGCCGGGGTGTCGTTTCTGCAGCCCTCGGACCACTCCCGTCTGGTGGTGGACATTGGCGGTCGTTCCACCGAGCTCATCCTGGGCCAGGGGCGCACGGCCCGCGCTGCGGAGTCTTTCCCGGTCGGGTCGGTGAGCCTGTCCATGCGCTACTTTGGCGACGGCCGAATGAGCTCGCAGGCCTTTCGGGCGGCGCAGGTGGCCGCGGGTGCGGAGTTCGAGGAGGCCTTGACCGAATTTGCACCCTCCCTGTGGACCGAGGCCCTGGGCTCCTCGGGAACGGCAGGTGCGGTGTCGCATGTGCTGCGGGAGTCGGGCATCACGGATGGCAGCATCACCGCCCCAGCCTTGGCGGGGCTCATCGAGCGCTGCATCGAGGCCGGCCACGTGGACCAGCTGCAGGTGCCGGGCCTGCGGGACGACCGACGCCCGGTGATTCCGGGCGGACTGGCCATCCTGTACACCCTGCTCACGCACTTCGGCATCGATCAGATGCGCCCGGCCAAGGGTGCGCTGCGGCAGGGCGTCATCGTCGACCTGCACGAGCGGCTTCTGGCGCTGCGCCCCGGCGCCCAGGGTCACGATGCGCGCGACGTCACCGTGGTGGCGCTGCAAAGCCGGTTCACTGTGGATACGGAGCAGGCGCAGCGCGTGCGCGACACAGCCCTGCGGCTGCACGATGCCGTGTGGCCCGATGCCGACCCGCAGTCCCGGCGCGAGCTGGGCTGGGCCTGCGAACTGCACGAGCTGGGGCTGGCGGTGTCCCATCACGACTACCACCGGCACAGTGCGTACCTGATGGCGCATCTGGACGCGCCCGGCTTCTCACAAAGCCAGCAGCGGCGCATCGGTCAGCTGGTGCTGGCGCAGCGTGGAGGGCTGAGGAAGGTGGAGGAGCCCTTGGCTGACCCCTTGTTTGCCTGGCAGGCCTTGTGCCTGCGACTGGCCGTGATCCGCTGTCACGCCAGAGGTATCGAACCCACTGTGGACTACCGCCTGAGCCGGCGCAACGGCCGCGTGGCGGTGATCGGTTGGGAGCCTGCGCAAGCCGCGCCCAACCCGAGAACACTGCACCTTCTGCAGGAGGAAGTGCAGGCCTGGGAGCGGCAGGGCCCCTTGAAGCTGGAGCTCAACGGCTGAGAGCGGGTCAGCCCCAAGGCCCGTCCCCCGCAAGGCCGGCCCCAGGCCGAGGCGAGCTGACGCTCAGCTGCCCAGCAGCCGCCTGCGGTAGGCGGGCGCCATCTCCCGCATCTGCAACATCATGGGCAGGTCGGCCGTTCCGAAATCGGGGTCCCAGGCCGGTGCGCCCAGCACTTTGGCACCGCAGTTCAAGTAGCCTTTGATGAGCGCCGGTGGTTCGACGGAAAGCGTGCAGTCCAGATCGTCCACCGGCAGCGCCAGGCGCGGCGTGACGTGATGCTCGATGGGCGCCAGATGACGCTGCCGCAACTGCGTCCACAGGCTGGCTGCCATGTGGCCCCCGTCTCGCATGGGGATGCTGGCGCACCCGAGCATCACATCCAACCCATTGCGCGACATGAACTCTGCCAGGCTGGACCACAGCAGCATGATCACGCCGCCCGTGCGCCAGCGCTCGTCGATGCAGGAGCGGCCCAGCTCAGCGATGCGGGGTCTGAGCTGGCGCAGCCGCACCAGGTCGAACTCGGTGTCGGTGTACAGGCCGCCCACCTGCCGGGCGCCTCCCGGGGTCAGCAGCCGGTAGGTGCCTACCACCTGGCTGGGCTGGTCTTCGGTGGCCACCGTCCGGATCAGCAGGTGCTCGCAGAAGCGGTCGTAGATGTCGATGTCATGGCCTTCGGGAGCGCCAGGCAAGCGTGGCAACTGCGCGCCCATTTCCAGCGCGAAGACCCGGTGCCGCAGCCGCTGCGCTGAGCGCACCTCGTCTTCGTGTCGGGCCCACAGCGCTTGCAGCCGTGGGGCGTTGCCGGTCCGCAGTGCTGGCGAAACAGTGGGGTCGGTGGCGCCACGCCGCGCCCATGAAGGAAGGTTGATCACGTCCATGGGACGCATGTTGGGCAGCCACGGTGACGCCGTCATGAAGCTTCGATGACACGCTCGTGACGGCCCGTCAAGGCCCCGAGGCATGATCGGGAAAACCCTGATCTCGCCTGCAAATGGCCTGACAATCCATCCCAACAAGGCACAGGGAGAAAGGCATGCGGCGTGTGGTGTTCAACCAGAAGGGCGGGGTGGGCAAGTCCACCATCACGTGCAACCTCGCAGCCATTGGGGCGCAACGCGGCTTGCGCACGCTGGTCGTCGACCTGGATCCGCAGGCCAACAGCACGCGTTACTTGCTGGGCGATGGCGCCAACGAGGACCATCCCGGTGCGGCTGGGTTCTTCGAACAGTCGCTGAAGTTCACGGTCAAGGACGAGGGCGTGGAAGGCTTTGTGGTGCCCACACCCTTCGACAACCTGAGCGTCATGCCCGCCAGCGGCGTGTTGGCCGAGCTGCATTCGAAGCTGGAGTCGCGCTACAAGATCTACAAGCTGCGCAAGGGTTTGGAGATGCTGGAGGGCGCTTACGACCGCATCTGGATCGACACCCCGCCCTCGCTGAATTTCTACACCCGCAGCGCCTTGATCGCCGCGCAGGGATGCCTCATCCCATTTGACTGCGATGATTTTTCGCGCAAGGCCCTGTACGGCCTGCTGGAAGAGGTGCAGGACCTGCGTGGCGACCACAACCCGGAGCTGGAGGTGCAGGGCATCGTGGTCAACCAGTTCCAGGCCCGGGCGCGGCTGCCGGGGGAGTTGGTGCAGGCGCTGGTGGATGAAGGCCTGCCGGTGCTGCAGCCTTACCTCAGCAGCTCGGTGAAGGTGCGCGAGTCTCACCAACTGGCCCGCCCGATGATCCACCTGGACCCCGGCCACAAGCTCACGCTTGAGTACGTGGCGCTGTTCGATGCGCTGCCCGGCGAGGGCAAGCCCAAGGCCAAAGGCGCGCGCCGCAAGCCTCGCGCTGCCGCGGACTGACGGCCTCTGGCCGGAGTCTGGCCGGTGTCTGGCCGAAGTCCGACCGAAGTCTGGCCGCGATGTGAGTCCGGGCGCGCTTACACGTGTTCAGCCGTCAGGCTGGCATGCAGCAGCACCTCGACCCCGCCGTCGCGCTCGCGCCGCTTGATCCACCACAGCGCGCCCTTGCGGATGGGCCAGGGCTGCATGACGCCGGCCAGGAGATAGGCTGCCGCGAGCCCCAGGGTGGGTTGGTGGCCGACGATGACCACCGGCTCCTTGGCGTCCGGCCAGCGGGCGGCATGCAGCAAGGCGTCCACGGTTTCCTCCGGTCCCAGGGCAGCGATCACACGCCTGCGCCGGTCCAGCGCCTCCGCCGTCTGCAGCGTGCGCAGGGCCGGGCTCACGAGGACCCGTGCGCTGTCAGGCAAGTGCAGGTTCAGCCATTTGCCCATCTTGGCGGCCTGCCGCTCGCCTTTGGGGCTCAAGGGGCGGTCCAGGTCTGGCAGCTCGTCCCGAGCTTCGCGAGAGTCGGCATGTCGCCACAAGATCAGGTCCACGCTCATCCGCCCGTGGTGCCGTGCAGCCGCATCAGGGCCTGCTGGGCGCACAGGCCTTGCTCGGCCATGCGCAGGTAGTCGCCTGACGCCTGCAAGGTCCAGGCGTCCTGCTCGTCCAACAGGTACGGTGTGACGCACTCGTCCAGAACCCGCTGGCGCAGCGATTCGTCCACCACGGGCCAGGCCACCTCCACCCGCCGCAGCATGTTGCGCGACATCCAGTCGGCGCTGCTCAGGTACAACTCCTCCTGGGGAGCATGGGCCTCGCCCCAGCGGAAGTAAAAGACGCGGGTGTGCTCCAGAAAGCGGCCGATGACAGAGCGCACGCGCACGTTGTCGGTAAGCCCCGGCACCCCGGGTCGCAGGATGCAGGCCCCGCGCACGATGAGGTCGATGCGAGCGCCGGCCTGCCCGGCGGCCACCAGGGCGTCGGTCAGGGCGGGGTCAGTCAGGGCGTTGACTTTCACCACCACACGGGCCGTCTGGCCCTGATGTGCCGCCTGACTCACCTGGCGCAGCAACTCCAGCATGCGCGCGTGCAGTTGGGTGGGGGCCGTGAGCAGGCGCCGGTGGCCCGAGATGGGAGCCAGGCTGGAGAGCTTCAGGAACACGGCGTCCACGTCGGCGGTCAGCTCGGGGTCTGCCGTCAGGTACCCCACGTCGGTGTACAGCCGGGCCGTGCGCGGGTTGTAGTTGCCGGTGGACAGGTGCGCGTAGCGGCGCAGTTGCGTCGTGCCCCGGCGCGGTGTCTCTCGCCGGGTCACCAGCAACAGCTTGGCATGGGTCTTGAGGCCCACCATGCCGTACACCACCTGCGCGCCCACGCCCTCAAGGCGCTCGGCCCAGTTGATGTTGGCCTCTTCGTCGAAGCGGGCCTTGAGCTCCACCACCACCAGCACTTCCTTG